>DASCRS010000066.1:0-6716 GCA_034402455.1 Candidatus Poseidonia sp.
GACCGGGAATTCCTGTATCAAAAAATAACCAACCGATAAGAGAGCCAAGAACCGGTTCAAAGGTAACTGCGGTTGAGACAACTAACGGAGAGATATAGCGAAGACAGGTGTTGAGTCCAGTATGTCCAAGTAAACCTGCGATGAGTGCGAGGAGAAGAAACCAGATGAAAAATTTAGAACTAGTCCATCCAAAAGCTCCAAATTCAGCAATACCTGATTCAACCATCAAAGAACATGGAAGAAGGACTAGAGCGCCGATTAGAGTGACTGGAAATGCATAAAGAAAAATTGGCATCCAATTTCTGAGGACCCTTCCCACGACAATGTATCCTACAACAAATACGGCTCCAAGAAATGCAAGTCCGTCACCGTAGAAAGTCACGGTTTGGCCACCCTGAGATTGACCTGTATCAAGAAGGGTAATCCCCGCCCCTAAAAAGCAAATTATTGCTCCATAAATTTCATTTCTATGCGGCAATCGTACTTTAGGGTGAAAACTCGCAAGTGCAATCATTCCAAGAACAATGACAAGTGGATGTGCGGTAACAAAGAGCAGCGAATGAGTCAGTGAAGTCTCGTCCAAACTAGCCACCCACGCACCAAAGTGCGCTGCTAAGGCTAGACCACTTGCGGAAATTAATACCCAACTTCGTTTGCTCCAATACATGCTTTTGATATCATCTGGAGTTCCTTTCCACTGATACAATGCGAGGGGGGCCAATACGATAGATGTCAACTGCAACCTCCATGATGCACGCAATAAGGGAGGTATTTCCTCTACATGCTGAAACAGTGCACCTGCACTTGATACGCCGCATACAGCAGCAACTAAGAGTCCCCAAACCCAAGTGGGCACAGGACCATTTTGATTCATGATTTCACGCTCATGAGTCCTGTAAGAGTGCATCCTTACTGTCGCCACCGATGACACCGGCTCTCTTGAAGAGCAGATAAATCACGGCGCCAACTACGACGTTAATGGTTATGAGTCCAGCCATTCTAATGCCATACCATGCACCTGAATTGGCAAAATTTTCAATTCCCATAACGGTGCTGGGATCACCTGCTTCATCATACCATACTGAATCTATAAATGACAAAATACTCGATTCAGTACCAAAGAACGCCTCGCCCGTTAGTAAACCTGCTGCCACCATGAAAGTGCTGAGGAGGATAAGTGCTCGTTGTTTTTCTGCTACAGTCGCACCTTCACTCTCTTTGAGAGCATCGATTCTGGGGGCCAATTTCTTGTCCTCCCAATTATCACGCGCCACTCCTCCAATGAGCATCGGAAGTGTGTGTGGTACATCGAGATACATTCCGAGTCCAAATGAGGTACCCATTCCAGTAGCCCACTCAACAAACATACCAAGAAGGAAGCCAAGACCAAGTAGCACAAGGTCTCCTTGTCCTTCAGCAAATATTACTGAAAAGGTAGCAAATGCGTTCGCTTGAGGAGCGATGAGGTTAATTCTACCTTCCGCTAGTTGAATTGAAAGGAAAATCGCTACACCAGCTCCAATAATAGCACCAGGAACAACACCCATTATGTTCCCCTTTGAGATGTGATAAGGGCGATTTCCGATGTACAGACTGTTCTTGTAATCACCGATGACAGTCCCTGACATAGAGATGGCAGAACCAAAGACAGTCGTTCCAACCAAACCCAATAGAACGGCATCCTGTGTGTTGAGATCCAGCAACTCTTGAGCGTTCAAAAATACACCAAGAAGCATCAACAGAACGATGAATGATGTTCCAGAAACCGGCTCAATACCGGTCTCACCCATTACCCTAACCGCAATGGCTCCAAGCATGAAAGTGGTGAGGATGAGAACAAATGCGAAGACAAGCGAAGCGAGGGGAGAAAATCCACCGATTGTAAAGATTAGAATCATAGCGAAAAAGGTCACTCCCATGAAAATTGGAATATGCTTTAATGGCCACTCATACCAACCCTTTCCTTCCATGTATTCTTGGCTTCCCTCGCCAGTAAAAGCGGCACCAATATCAGTGAATATATTTGCAAAAGTTCGCCACATCTTAGCGAGTCCAAACATTCCTCCACCGACGATAGAACCGATGGCTATTGTTCGAACTGTTTTCCCAAATGCAATCATTTGGAGTGCTTCTGAACCGCCTTCAGCATATGATTGAATGGGGATATTAGCCTGTAAGGATGCATCATAAATTGGAACATTCATGAAAACCGCCAAAGGAACGAGGAAGAACCATCCGACAATAGTTCCTAAATTTACAAGGAAGGCTACACGGGTTTTCATGAACCAGCCAATGGCAAACATGGAAGGAGTCAATGCAACACCGACATAGGTGTAGGCAAATGGATTCCATGCGGTATCTGCGGACCAATGGGTGTGTCCCAAAGAAATACCATCTTCAGTACCAGATGGCTGATGGATTTTCCCATGTGAGTAAAAACTTGCCATGCCAATATCTCCGTAGTGAAGGCTTTCTGCGATGAAATCCATCAATGCGATTTTCCGGTCGTTAGCCCAAATCAATGGATATTCAATCAGGAAAAGTCCAATCATAGTCAAGACTGTCCAAACTCCAATCGTCTTCAGTGAATCACGGGCATGTTCAACAGCACCAGTACTCACATCCGATGAAATATCTAGCATCTTAAGAGTGGCTTCAAACCCTGGAAGTGGTAGCGGGTCTTCAACCAACCAAACCCTTCTGAAGATGATAAAATACATCACGCCAAGGAATCCTGCAAACATCGAAGCAACGATACCGACAAATGCTAATCGGAAAGTATCCCCTTCGCCCAATGTCACTAATGGCCCTGACGCTAACGCATAATCGGGTTGGCTGGCCAAGAGGAAAATTGCAGGGAAAGTGAAGATAAAACCAGTAGAAGCATGCGTTGCACCTGTAGTAGCAGAGGTGGCAATATTGACTTCAGAAGGAGACCATTTTAGCGCCATTCCAAGCAAATAAGCGATGTACCAGGCTGCGGATATCGCAAGTCCAAGTTTGAGCCCAATGTAAGCAGTCACTCCAGAAAATATGGCCCCTATGCCGATTCCAATTAGTACCTTTGATGTGCTCCAATGTGATACTTCAAATGATTCTTCAAGATTCTTTTCTTCTAGGTACTGCTCTAGAACACCAGTATTGAGATTGTTATACATCTCATCATCAAGCCATGTAAGCGTGCCTGACTCAATGGCCTTGAGACCTTCAGGAGTAACTGGCTGCCTGTAAGCCGATTTGGTAACTGTTTTACGCGACGGAAGTTCTTTTTTAGTCACGATATCACCCCCCCAAGACGCTAGCGGTCTATTGGGAGGGTGCGCAGGCACTTCATGACGCTTACGCTGTCAAGTTCAGCCAGAACCTTCGTTTAAACGGATTCAAGCCGCTGCTCGATTGCGTTCATCTTCAGCACGTGCAACTGCTATTCCGTCTTCAACATCTACCCTTCTCAGAATAATCGCCCCTGCTACAATCAGCAACGAGATTGCGAAAATCCCAACACGTGAGTCAAACCAAACGGTCATGAGCGAATAGATCAGTGGTCCAAGCAGAGCTGCAACCTTACCAAAGAAGCCAAAGAAGCCAAAGAATTCAGCAGAACGTGTTTCAGGAACCATTTGTCCAAACATGGAACGGGCAAGTCCTTGTGAACCGCCAAGAAGGGCGCCGCCAAAGGCTCCCAAGAGCAGGAACTGGAAGAACACCGAAATGCCCAATGGCGCCCATACGAGAGAACGTGCAGTCTTAGGGATGAAATCCAATTTACCATCTCCAAGACTTGTTGGATGTTCAACACCTACGCTGGTCACATTACCAAGTGAGCCATTTACAACACTGTAGGAGAACCTTGATTCGCCCATCGTTGCTTCAAGTGCTGCCAATGATGTGGCATTCAAATTGACCGCGATTGGAGTTGGAGTTCCATTCTTTTCATATGCCCATTTGACCGCATATCCATCGTAGTTCTCGTTTTGTTCAACTGGAAGAATTGCTTCATGCTCTAGAGCCCATTGCTGCTCATCATCATCGGGAAGGGCAGCGATATTGTTTACACCTTCACGCGCTGTGGCAACATAGGTGTTTTCAGCTTCGTCCCAAGTGTATTGAATGTCATATTCCTCATGGTTGTCCAATTCAAGGGGTGCGAACGAAAGGGCTCCGACAATGACGAAACACCAGCATACCAGAGAAAACTGGAGCGCTTTCTTAGTGCCCCACTTTTCTGCCAGTTTGGTAAATCCAATCGCTGCAGGGGCTGCAACGAACTGAATGATAAGAATGGTAGCAATGAGCCCCGATACCGTAAGTCCAAGGACAACAATACCGAACACACCAGAAAGTGCTGTGACAGAATTGATTCCATCAATAAAGCAAAAGTAAGCGATCATGTAGATGAAAAGCGTTCGGAATTCCTTGATTCCCATGAGGGTCTTCTTGACTTCACCAAGTGCCATCTTGGTCGATGCAATAAGGCCCATCGGCTCCATCTCGTTTTCAATATGAGGCTCAGGCACCATCTTGAAGGTCATCTGTGCAAAACCTAGCCACCAGATACCCGAACTGGCCATTGCAAAGGGAATAACCCAGGACTGAACGATGTATGTGACCATTAACAGGTGGACAAGTAGAAGGATACCTCCTCCGAGGTATCCTGCTGCAAATGCCTTGTTTGAGATGGCGTCCATTTCAGACTCTTCGCCCATGTGAGGTAGCAAAGCATTGTAGAAGACACCAGCACCGTTCAATCCTACATTGGCGGCCATGAACATAATCATGGCCCATATCCATCCCACAGATACGCCGAAATAAGGAGAAAGTGCGAGCAGAATACAAGAAACTGAACCCAGAATGGTCAAAACCCTGAGCCACCACATCTTGATCATCCTTCGGTCGGCGATTACACCGAGTGAAGGGGCACAGATTGCGACGAACAAGGCCCCAATCATGACAGCGGCCGAAAACATAGCGTCGGCAGTCCACTCCGAACCAAGAAGTTTCATTGAAATGCCGTTTGCTTCCATAAATAGGTAAGCAAACCAAGCAGGGAAAATCGCGGTTGTAACCGATGTTTCAAATGCACTCTTTCCCCAGTCATAAGCACAATAGCCTCTAACTCTCTGGTCTGCATCTGGTGCTTTTACTTCATTCTCCATGAATGCGGAGTAACGACATAGCATATGAAGTCATTTCCGACGAAATCGAAAATAGAGGGTTTTGCAACAGAGGTTGCTTGGCCCATCAATGGTCACGGATGATAATATATCGGCCAAGAGCTTCTTGCCACATGATCTTGTTACCGGATTCCACATTCATTCCTTCATCGGAATCAGGCAGAGGGAGAATCATCATCGAGTAGTCTCTATCATTCATTGCATGGACTTCATTGCCCTCAATATGGGTGACGGTGGCCGTTCCCTTCTCAATCATTGGAACGTTAATACTGTCAGTAACGGTTCCAACGTGAGAAATCTTCTTCTTGGTGAAAATGCTTTCTAAGGCGAGGCGAGCCTTGGCAGAACCGTGCTTTCCTGGCTTGGATTTTGAGATGCTCAAAATCTTGTATGCTTCATCGTCAACTACACAAAATCGTCCGACTTTTAGCGTTCTAATTTCAACACGGTCTGTTCCTGGCATGGGTCACCCTCATTCTTCTGTCAAGGTTTGGGCTTATGACTATTGGGGCGACAGGGCTTGAAAGTTCATAAATCTCGGACATCAAATCGTTGTCCTGATTGCTCCATTGTGTGCTCGGTAATGAGTGGATAAAGCAGGGAGGCAACATCATTTGGGTCGGCAAGGTGACCATCGGTGTGGTAAGATACAAACGCTTCGTGAGAAGGAAAATCAGCAGGGTCTGCGGAACGAATATCCTCTTGCATACCAGTGTCAACGATTCCAGGCGCCACTGCAATGGCGCTGATGTTGTGCGCCTTACCCTCTTGCGCCATACAACGAGCCCACATGTCCAAGCCTGCTTTTGCAGTACAATAAGCAGACCAAGACTCGACCGGCCTGAGTGAAGCACCACTGGAGATGGTCGTGATTCGGGTTTGTTGTGGGACCTTGAGCAATGAAGATAATTGTTGAGTTAAATCCTGAACACCGACCAAGTTTACTTGGATACTACGAGACCATTGCGAAACATCCGCATTCATCATTGGCTTTACGGGGTGTATGGAACCTGCGTTGTGGACCAGTCCATCAAGACCATCAACGGAAGATATCAATTTCTTTGCTGATTCTGAAATTTGTGTGGTTGAGGCAAGGTCACAAGGGAGGGAAAAAGAGTTCTCAGAGTTCTTTTTTACCAATTGTACTGCCTCATCAAGTTCTGGAGAATCACGAGCAAGGAGAATCACTTGGTGACCATGCTCAGCGAGCAACAGTGCCAGTGACCTCCCAATTCCCTTTGATGCACCAGTAACCAAATAAACGCCCATGAGCCCTTCAAATCAACTTAGCATTTGAGGATGCCCCAGATGACCTCTTACTTTTGATTACGAGTTAGGATGAGTCCGCTGGCACCCAGTGCTAAACTGAGAATTCCTCCAACAGCGAGTAACCTATCCACTGTCAAATTGACTTTTCAGGTCCAAGGTCGGTTGAAGGGCTCTAAATCATATATGGCAGCTTCAATTTCTGATTCAATAAGTGACACTTCCTTTTCACCGAGATTTGCCTCCAAGCGACGAATGATCCTTCTGCAACGATAA
>DASCRS010000067.1:0-5079 GCA_034402455.1 Candidatus Poseidonia sp.
AGTTAGAACTCCGTGTTGAGGCCATTAGAATCATCGGCACATGGGAGCACTTTCGTGACAATAAATTACTGCGAATACATTTGATTGCCTGCACTAAGCCACTGGAGCAGCCAAGTATTGATCCCGAAGTCCATCGGAAGGTTATGTGGTATGACCTTCTCAAATTAGATGATTTGAATTGGACTGGCAGGGATGGTGAAATGATGGAATATATTGCCAAGTACAACTCAGTGCCATGTTGAGGCTTCTCCATCCTCCATCATCGTGCGTTCATCGTCTACTGTTCGGGGGACTTGAGTGCGACCGTTGTGCCAGGTTGCTGCTTCAATCCATTCCTTCAGTCCGTTCCCTTCAAGGCGAATTGTAATCACCCCTCCAAGTGGTTCTTTTTCGAGAATTGGAAACGATATTTTCTCAGACATGGCCGCTTGGCGTGAAATCGTAAACTCTGTTTGGCCATCACTGAGATTACGACTCATGCAGTCAAGTGCTGTATCCAAAATTCGTTGTTCGTGTAATGCTCCAAGAAACGATTGCATAGAAAGGCCTTCAAATGTCCACAATGAATCGGAAGGCGAACCAAAAGAAGGCTCTTCAGGAATCGAGTCTACAACTGCATCAGGAAAAAATGAGTGGAGCGCTTGCATCACCTTTTGCGGTGAATCAGCGCCCGAAATAACCGTCATGACCGTAGTTGACAGGCCTTCTCCTGTCCCGGTCAAACGCAATCGTGGTCCATCCATGACCGCCCGAGTGGTTCTGCCTTCAATAAGGTGCTGTGGATGCCAATCTGAGGAGAAGGGTGAAAATCTAAACTAGATTCCAGCGTTTATGGACAGCCCAAATGGCCCGCATATTGCCACGGTCATTCCCGTTCTCAATGAGGTCCATCACATTGAATCGTGTCTCAACGGTTTGCTTAACCAAACCATTGCATCCAACTCGCACATTATCTTGGTTATGGACGGTGGTTCCATTGATGGTACTCAGGATATTATCAAGGGTATTATCAGCCGTACTGAAGCATCAGATTCACCTCGGCTTGAACTCCATGATAATCCCGGTATGACTGTAGCGCATGCAAGGAATCTTGCTCTCAAATTATTACCAGAATCAGTGGAATTCATCATTGAACTAATCGGTCATTCAACTGTTGAACCGAATCATATTGGAAAACGAATTGAAGCATGGAAGTTATCCGAACAGGAAGCAGGTCAGCAATTAGCGGGAGTTGGTTGTAAGGTTGTATCACGCCAAGGAAAACTCAAGGGAGCAGAACAATGGATTGAAGGGTGTTTGGCTTCGCCAATAGGTCATAGCGATGGGCAATTCAGTCAGTTCACCGAAACAGGCCCCTCCAAAATACCAGCATTTGTTATGCACCGCCGAAGTTCAGTCGAAGCAGTTGGGGGCTGGGATGAGAATTTCATTACCAGCCAGGATAGTGAACTTTCCATGCGACTTTTGGATGCAGGTCATGTGCTTTATCGTCATCCTGAACCAACTGTGAGTATGGTCAAGCGAACCAAATTGCGGCAATGGTGGAGAATGGGCCATCGATACGGTTTTTGGCGGACAAAAGTCCTCATGAAGCATCCGAAACGGGTGAGTATTTCGGAATTTTTACCCCTCTTCGGTCTTCTTCTATTGGCCCTTTTGTATGCTCTTGACCAACCGATGTGGTGGATTCCTATTCCAGTGTATGCGACAGCCCTCATCATTGAAGGGGTCAGGCATTGTTTTCGCTCAAGGGATTTCACTTCACTGTTTGGAGTTCCGTTATGCTTGATTATGCTCCACACCAGTTTTACACTGGGTCTTACAGACGGCCTCATACGTAAAGGCAGGTCCCCCAAGGACCGTAAATGAAGAACAACAAGCCCATAGATACTTGAGTATAGTTCACAGCAGGAAGGGCGAGGAACATGGATAGTCCGCGCAGTTTTACCTCTCGTGGCCTAGCATTGATGCCCCTGTTGATTATGGGGGCATGCCATTTTTCTATACCTCCTCTGCAAGCGATGTTTGAACTTGAACCCCGTATTATGTACGCTTGGTACGGTTTGTCAGTTATTCTTGGATTCATAATTTTCAGAAAAACAAGAGTTGTCAAGGATTTTGAGTACAATCGAGTCAAAGCCATGAAGAAAATTAAGCATGTATACGAAGCCGAAGAGCGGGGTGTCTGGGATACTGAAGTACAACTTGATTCACAGATGGATAATGTTACCAAAGCAGGATTGAGTCAGCCAGTGTCTAATATCTCTAACGAAGCACCTGAAATGCAAGTGCCTGAAGATGATGAGATAGAAGTTAGTATGCTTAACGAAGCATCCCATGTAGTCAAGGCTAACGCTCGTGTTACGGGCGAGACATCGTTTGATGATGAGAGTATTACAGGAACCATCGGGGCTGTTCGCAAACCAACTCCAATGGACCGAATTTTTGACATGATTTCATCGCTTTTCGGAAGAGATGCTAGGGCTGAACGCGAAGAAAAAAGACAAGCACGTCTGCGAGCAGCAGCAACATCAGCGCCTGTGACTGCACAGCGTCCAGTGGCTCCTATTCGCGTTGAAGGTAAACGTGATGAGGTCGAGGTCAACATGACTAGTTATAGCGATTCAGGAGGAGTCAGTACCGTGATTTCCTCATCAGGCGAGGAAATCAAAGCAGGAAGCCTATCAACAAGCCAACCCCCAGTAGTGGCTTCAGAGTCTTACGAATCGATGGCGATGCTTTCAACTACAGTAATTCAGTCTCAACCAACCACCTCAGAAGGTCTTGTATGTCGTGGATGCAATGCTTCGGCTATTTCCGGTGAGCGTTATTGCCCAAATTGTGGCCTTGATATTTGAAAGATAATCCGTGAGATTCAAAGGTGGCCTGTCCTCGTCGTGTGTTGAGGCGGAGCCATGGCAGACAAACGGGACTATTACGATGTCTTGGGTGTTGAGCGGTCTGCAAGCGAAAGCGACCTCAAGAATGCTTTCCGGCGTCTTGCTCGAAAATACCATCCCGATCGCAGTACTGAAGAGGATGCTGAAGACAGGTTCAAGGAGATTCAAGAAGCCTATGCCGTCCTCTCTGACCAGCAAAAGCGAGCTCAATATGACCGATTTGGACACGACAGCCCCCAAGGAAATCCATTCGGTGGTTTTGGCGGCGGCGGATTCAACATCAACCTTGAAGATTTACTTGGAGGCGACTTTTTTTCCAATATGTTTGGTGGAGGTGGAAGAGGAAGAACCCGTCAAAGGCGAGGTAGTGACATTCTCATTCGCCATTCCATAGACCTTAGGAATGTTTTGGAGCAATCCGAACAAGAAGTCGTCCTTGATTTGCCAGAGGCATGTTCTTCTTGCGATGGTACGGGGGCTAAAGGCGGAGAGGTGTCCTCGTGCCAGAGATGTGGTGGACAAGGCCAAGTCCGTGTTCGTCAACAAGTAGGTCCTTTCATACAACAATCAGTTCAGCCATGTGATGAATGCTCAGGCAGAGGCAATGTGAGTGACAATCCTTGTGGTGGTTGCAGTGGTACTGGCCAAGAAATGAAGAGTAAAACTTTGAAATTTAATATTCCTCTGGGTGCAGAAGATGGTACAAGGTTACGAATGCGTGGCAGTGGTGAGCCTGCACCCCATGGCCAAGGAGAATCTGGTGACTTGTTCATTGAGTTGGAGATTGAGGAACATCCTTGGTTTGAACGCAGTGGTTCGGATTTGATTATGTCGCTTCCCCTAGGATATTCAGAAATGGTATCAGGGACTACAATCTCTATCGAGCATCTCGATGGGAAGGCTCTGGAAATAAAGATTCCAGCCATGTCAAACTCAGGTGAGACTATCACTGTGAAGAAGAGAGGTTTACCACGCCAAAGAGGAAATGGAAGAGGCGATGTTATCGTACTTCTCAAGTTACACATGCCAAAGAAAGTTTCCAAAGCAACGAAAAAAGCCTTGTCGGCTCTCAAAGAAGACCTCTCGCCTAAAGATGTTAAGCAGAGTATTTTGGACGATGCAGTGGATCGTAGGACTCGGTCTTGAATCACTCTTCTTCGCCACGAACTAAAGTTTCTGGAATGCGTGCTGCGAAGGGAATCGTATCCAACCTGCCGTTAAGTTCGATATCAACCGAAGGAGCATCGCCTTCTAATTCGACCATGATGAACATGCGGTGACCCTGCTTGAGTGTGTCAATGAAGACCTCTTCGCCTTGGAAAAGGAATCGTGGCTCCACATGACGAACAGTGTATGCCTGGCCACCTGGTGCATCAAATCTGACAGCAGCGAGGTCCCATTCACCATCAAGGACATGTACTCCCACAACAAGTGGCCATGTGCTTTCCGTTTTTGCCATTCTGTGGTCAATTCTCCACACGGCTAAGTCCAATCCTTCTGTACGATGCTTGAGTGCTGGTTTGCCCCATGCTTCAAGCCCATCTTCCCATGTCAGTTGGGCAACTGCGTGAAGAGCACGAACCAAATCTTTCTGTGAGGATGAAACATCCGCCTCGCCAGTGTCCAAACATTTCCGGTACCACTCTAACCGCTCTTTCTTTGAGAAAATCTCTCTTCCGTATTCTCGACTTCTTCGTAGTTGAACGATGAGATAGATAACTGGAATTAGGAATGCAGCACCCAATGCCCAACGAACAACTCCACCCCAGAAAACAGCATCATCACTTGGCGGGAACCATGGCTCTTCTCCTTCATCAACGAGCAAGTAACTGGGTGTGATGATGTACTCCATTGAGGCGGTATCATTGCCCCAATTCTCCTGTGTAACATTGCTTGCATTGGTATGTCGGATTTGAAGATAATGAGTTCCACGTCCAACTTTCAAACTAAGTTTCAATGATTCCGAAGTTGAAACAGAAACAGCTGTGTCAAGGTCCTCATATGTAGATTGGTCAACATCCCACATCTGTGCTTCCAAGCCTGAAATATTTCCTGTGATGGTGAACTGTACAAGATGAATAGAATCTTCCCACCCCTCTACGATAAATCGGTAGGTGTCAACAGTATCATGTATGGCTAAGGTGAGTTCACCTGAACTCATCTCGGTGAGATTGACCAC
>DASCRS010000068.1:0-25200 GCA_034402455.1 Candidatus Poseidonia sp.
GCTTTATCAAGTTCTTTGGAAACAGCCTTTGTGACCTCATCAGGATTCATCTTTGCCTTCTGCGCTGCTTTGTCAATTGACTTTGCTTCATCATCGGTAATTTCGCCGTCAGCAGCAGCCGTTTTGATCGCTGCTTTAACACTCATTTCAGCCGCTTCTTCGTCGGTTATTCCCAAAGCCTCTTGGAACGATTTTAGTTCCTTCATTTCCTCTTCGGAAATAACACCATCTTCCCAAGCAGACTCATATGCGTGAACCAAAAATTCACGGTATGCTTCTTGATTCAGGAGGACATCTCGAATGAGGCCAGTATCAACTCCGGTTTCTGAATTCGCCATCTCAAGTAAGGCGATAGAACGACGTACTTCTTTTACAGCCATATCTTTCAAACCGTGCCCTGCCCATACCGCACCTGAGGCGGTAACAGCTGCTGCAAACCACCGCATAACTTCAGGATTCACTAATTCACCTGGTTCAATTAGATGGAATATTCCGAGAACAGCCATTGCCGCTCCGCACATCACTTCGACCCAGTCATTGAGATCTGGCTCATCATCAAAAACGGATAATCGTTCTTCTACCATGGCATCCATATCGTCGCTCATGAGGTGGGACAGACGAAGGTGGGACTTAGGTATGTCGGAAGCCACTACAAGCCGTTGTCCTTTTGGACTGTTGACGATGGTAGGGGGATATGGAGGGGCCAATTACGGATGTTAGGGCCCTTGGAATGCCCGAAAAATTCGCCGAATTTCTTCAGGTTCAATGGGGTATTACCAATCTCCATCCACCCCAAGCAGAAGCAGCGCCGAGTATTTTAGCTGGAAAAAACACTCTCGTTGCAATACCAACGGCTTCAGGGAAGTCATTACTTGCTTACATGGCTATTATGCAACGTTTGAATGAAGGTCATAAGCAATCAAAGGCGATTTACATTGTACCGTTAAAGGCTCTTGCAATGGAAAAATATGAGGAACTTTCACAAATTGCAAAAGCCATGGATTTGAAAATCGGGCTAGGAATTGGTGATGCAACCGCTGAGGCAAAAAATATTGATGAATGCAACATTTTGGTATGCACATCAGAAAAATTGGATTCTCTCTTACGGCACAAAGCAGAACTTGTTACCAATTTGACTTGTGTTGTCGCTGATGAATTCCATTTATTGAACGATGCTACAAGAGGGCCAACTTTAGAAATCAATTTAACGCGCTTACGTCATATTCGTCCCGAAGCACAAATCATCGCTCTATCAGCAACGGTAGGAAATTGCGAAGCATTGGCGCATTGGCTAGATGCTGATTTGATTCAATCCGAGTGGAGACCAGTGGCTTTGGAATACTCAACTTTTCATGATTTTCATGTTGAACCTAGGAAAATACAATCTTCTAATGTTCGTGACGACCCTTCTCAACTTGGACAACCTCGTACGCTTGAAGGATTGAAAAGCCATCCTGTATGGAGTGTCGTTAGCGATGGTTTAGACTCCAAGAGTCAGGTTTTGATGTTCGTTGGCACTAGAAGGAGTGCTCAATCTGAAGCCAAAAACCTTGCCAAACGCGTTCGCAAAAGACTGCAAAAAGAAGATCCTGAAAGACTTGAAAGGCTTCAAGAAATCGCAAACCGCCTTGAAGGAAGAAGCCAATCTAATTTGGCGGAACAATTGGTCCATTCTATGTCGGGGGGAGTTGCATTTCATCATGCTGGATTGACCTCTGGACAAAGAAAAGAAGTCGAAAAGGCCTTCAAATCAGGCCTTCTTGTAGCATTGACGGCGACACCAACGCTCGCTGCAGGAGTCAATTTGCCTGCACGCCGAGTACTGGTTCGTGATCTCAAACGCTGGGATGACGGTATGAGCCGCCCTCTCCCTGTAATGGAAGTCCGCCAAATGCTTGGAAGAGCGGGTCGTCCAAAGTACGACACGAGAGGCGAGGCTTGGGTCTACTGCAAAGGGACCGACGGTTGGGAAGTTGCGGACTCAGTCTCTGACCGTTACTTCTTTGGCCCCCTGGAAGATATTACCTCAAAACTCGCCAATGAGCCTGCTATGAGGATGCATCTTCTTGCCAGCATTGCTACAGGGGGATTGGTCCATAAAGGAACAATTGAACACTTTTTTTCTTCTACCTTTCTCGGCTCAACCATGCCTCCTTCACAGTTACGAGAACGCCTGAATACTATGTTGGATTGGCTTGTTGAGGAGCGTTTCATAAGAAAGTTAGGAATTGATGATAATTTTACAGCCCACTGGCTTAACGAGAAACTAAATTCCGATACTGAAGAAGCGTGGGACGATTCTCTTCCTGCTTGGGCTACACCCGCCCAAGAAACTGTTGGAGTTGAATGGAGTCCAAATCCGATAGCGGTTAACAAGGACGCATTACAGCGTTCTGCTCACACCAATCAATCTCTCGGATTTACTACAGCAAGCTCTCTTGAGCGAACTGGCGAGTGGGTTCAGCCATCAGCCGAAGAACCCCATAATATGAGATATGAAGCAACTCAAATGGGAGAGAGAGTGACACAACTTTATCTCGACCCTCTCTCCGCATCCATTCTGAGAACAGGTCTAAGAAGGGCTGTGCGTCGTTCGGTTCGCGCAGTTCGCGCAGTTACTGACTTTGGATTACTTCATTTAGCCGTGGCCACACCGGATTTCAATTCACTCTGGGCTAAGACTGCTGATATGGAACCGAATTCATCTCTGTGGCTCAAAGCCAATTCTGCTGAGGATGATTTATTGCTTGAACCTGGATATGCAGAGGCCATGTTAGGAAATATCAAGAGCGCGTGGATGGTTGAACAATGGACCGAAGAAGCCACTTTGCGTGACCTTGAGAGCCGATTGGATGTTTCACCAGGAGACGTACATCATAGAGTGGACCTCATGGGATGGCTACTTGCGGGTGCACAACATGTTCTAATGGCCGATGATGTATTCTCTGATGAGCATATGCATGTTATTGCTGAACTTGTGAAGAAGATTAGTGTTCTTCAACAGCGGGTACGCCATGGATGCAAAACAGACCTCCTCCAGTTAGTTAACATTCGTCATGTTGGTCGTCAGCGCGCTCGGGAAATGGCCTCCCTGGGTCTGCGACAGCCCAGAGATGTTGCAATGATGTCCATCAAAACCAAGAATTCACTTCTCGGTTTAAGGGGATGGGGTCCAATGCTTTTGGAAAAAATTGGCAAAGAAGTAGAGCGGGTACTGCGAAGAGAATCGGGAGAATCAAAAAACCATCAATCTAGAGTTCGCGAGGATGACCTACCTCTTGAGGGGGAGCGTCTTGAGGATGATTGAAATCCAAGAGACCTATGGGGCTAAAGCATGGAACTTCCATCTTTCCCATGCATAGCAGTTGGGCTTGATGAATTAGACCATCCAAATGGAGTAATTTCGACCTTCCTCAAGGAGCGACCATCTCAACGTTGGGTTTTGATCGGTTTCCATGCTGCACAATCCATGAGCCAGATGTGGACGGCATGGGTCAAAACGACTCGTAACGAATTGAGAGAATCCTGTGTTGCTAGGAGTATAGACGCTGAATTTATGCGCTATCTCGCAGGCACCCATCATGTGTCTGAAGCCTTTGAACGCTCTGGTTATCAAGATGGAACACTCTGTGCCTGGATAGTGCATCTCCCTGCTGCAGAATCCTCTTCCAATTCACTTGGCCATACTCACCCCATGATCCCCGTTGAAGCATCTCTTCCCGTAGAATATCCGAGTCTTTTGTCGGCAATGAAAATGAATCCTATTGGGGCCGAAATGTCATATTCTATAGAGGGTGCTAAAAGACTGGGGATTGAATTTGTTGATGAATCTCAAGTCAATATTGAGGAAGCACTGATCGCTCATGTTCTGATGGCTGATGACCAAAGCGCTTCTCACCGATAAGGGGAGGGTTCAAAGGCTACTTGTTCCCATGTGATTACATGGTGATGGTTGCAAACCAAGGCGAGGCCCACAAACCATCAACAGGCCGCTATCTTGATCAAGAAAAAGTACGAAAAGCTCTCGATTCAGCCACAACATATGGCGCATCATACGCAGAAGTTCGTTTGGTTTCCTTCACCCAATCATCAGTTGCCATGAGGGACGGTATTCTCGAGCGGGCCATACCTGGGCAGGAACTGGGCCTGACGCTTCGCATTTTAGCAGATGGTGCTTGGGGCGTCCATTCCACTACAGACATAGCATCTTTGCCAGAACAGATTGAGTCTACAACTCGACTTGCAAAGGCGGTCGCTTCAAGGAGGGCCGATGGAGAAAAACCGATTGGCCTCGCGGAAGTTCCAATTTATGAGGACGAGCAACATTGGAAATCAAAAATCGATGTCCGAAATACAGAACTTGATACGAAAATGGACCTAATGAACGATTTCTATCGTGGTGCTAGTCAGCACGAACATGTCGTTTCAGTGACCACTGGGTGGAGCGACGAGCATATTCACACCGAACTCATGACATCTGAAGGAATGGACCGTACATGGTCGTTTCAGCGGTCACTTATCCACGGAATGGTGACTGCAAGAGACGGCGGAGAGGTTGTCTCTTATCGCACACGTTCTGGTGGACAAGGAGGTCTTGAGTTGATTCAAGGCGTTGATCTTACTCAACTTGGCGAGCAAGCCCAGAATGCGGCTATACGTTTGCTTAAAGCAGAGCGAGCCCCATCGGGGAAGATGCCTCTAATTGCAGATCATGACTTGACAGGAGTGTACATTCACGAAGCATTGGGTCATCCATGCGAGGCTGATTTGGTTGCAGCAGGAGACTCTTGTCTTGATGGTAAACTCGGGGAAAAAATCGGTAATGAACTGGTAACTGTTGTTGATGACCCTACACTCATGGGTGGATACGGAGCCTACCCTGTTGATGATGAAGGCGTCAACACTCGGGAAAAGGTACTCATCAAAAATGGAGTTCTTACTGAATATCTAAATCATCGTGAAACAGCACATCATTTTGGTTTGGAACCAAATGGAGGCGCTCGAGCACAGGATGGTTTGCACCACCCACTTGTTCGCATGTCAAATACTATGATTTTGGGAGGCTCTCACGTCGATTTGGATGAATTGATGGAAGATGTGGAATATGGAATTTATGCTTGCGGTACTAGAGGAGGCCAAGTCGATACAGGCCGTGGCTCATTCCAGTTCGCAGCTCAGGAAGCATGGTTGATTGAAAACGGAGAGTTGACTCGGCCCTTGAAAGATGTGAGTGTTAGCGGTATGACGCTTGAAATTCTCAAGAATGTGGATGGTCTTACGCAAAATGCGTCGCTTGCAACACCAGGATTTTGTGGAAAAGGTCAGACTGTACCAGTTGGTGATGGCGGACCTGTGATGAGAATTGGAGAGGCACTGGTGGGATGAATATGTTACCTGATGGAGCACAAGATAGACTTCTAAGCAATGCAAAACTCATCGCAAATACATGCACTTCTTTTGGAGTACAGCAATGGGATATCGTGGGATTCCAATCCTATGGTCATGAACTCGATATCGAAGCGGGTAAAATCACCATGGCTGGCGGTGGGGGCGAGGGCGGATTTGGCATTCGGGTCTTAGAAGATGGTAAATTTGGATTTGCTCACCTCGTAGATGTTTCTGGTGCAAGCCGTGCTGTTGAGCAAGCAATGGGCATTGCTAGAAAATCTCCTTCCATTGAAAATTTTGTTCTCCCTAGCGAACAAGATGCACAAAGTGTTGGCGGTATGTGCGATGATAACATCCTCAATCTCGGCCCTGATGACCTTCTTGAGCAAGCGGATGCAGTCCTCAGTGCGGTCAAAAGTGCCGATAAGCGCGCGATAGTGACCGGTGGAGGTGTTGGCATATCTGCTACGGCATCTTGTCTGCTTAACAGTGAAGGTATTCTTGAAACAGGGCTTTCAACTTCGCACGGAATTGGTGTTCAGGTGACCGTTGACAATGACGGAAAAATGACAAGTTCATATCAAGGAGATTCCTCAAGGACGCGTATGGTTGATGTTCCAGATTGCATTGAACGTGCAGTTGACTGGGCGGTAAAAACACAAAATCCTATCGAAGTCGAATCAGGGGCCATGGATTCACCTGTTTTGATGACAAGCGAAGGTTTTTCTCCACTTTTCTCAATGGTTGTACCGCCAGCTATGATGGGAGAAAAATTGGTTCGTAAGGAATCCTTTTGGACTGGTAAAATGAATGAAAATGTGATGGCTGAAGACCTATCAATACATGATAACGGATTGCTCAAAGGCGGTTTTTCTTCTGGTTCTCGTGACGGTGAAGGTGTGCCAAAGCGTAACCAGAGTTTGGTTGAGTCCGGAAGGTTGGTCAATATGCTTTGGTCAACGCGTGATGCAGCACAACAGGTTGCAGAAGGCCGAATTGATGCGGCCCATTCCACTGGTTCGGCAGTTAGTAGGGGGCACCAATCGCCGCCCTCTACAGGAGCATCTGAGATCATGATGACATCATCAAAAGGGAGTAGGTCCTTTGAACAATTACTCGAACAGTTGGGCGATGGCTATGTCATTAATGGCGTCATGGGTGCTCACACCGCAAATCCGACAAGCGGCGATTTTTCGGTCACGACAAGTAGTATCTTACGAGTGGTTGGTGGGCAAATTATTGGGCCACTCAAGCAAGCAGGTCTTTCGGGTAATATTGCAAAAGCACTTGCTGGAAATGTAGTGCTCGGAGATGACGTCCGCAGGCAGGGATCTTATTCCTCAGGAAGTATGCATTTGCCCGATGTTTTGCTGATGGAAGGGCTCCGTGTTAACCCTGCATAAGCAAAGTTTTGACAAAATCAAAAGCCATTCTTTATGGCCTGTCGCCGTCAGTGTATGTTATCATGGAGGTCATGGGAGTGTTATATCTAAACCAATCCGCACGAAAGCCCGCAGCCTGTTCTCCGTACAGGCATCGAACAACAATGTCTTACGGAGGGTCGCTGAATGTCTGAAGAAAAGTATGCCGATTACATTCAGGCAGTTCTCAAAGAATGCCCAGATGCTGATTCTGCAGAAGTCGCAACAGCATTTGCAAAATATGAGGATGAATTTTACATCCCTCCCCAAGACGCGATGCGTTCAGTTCTTCGGCGTTTCAAAAGTGGCACTGGCCCTGCAAGAACAGCAACTTCAAGCCGCCAGTCCCGAGAAACCAAAAAAGTTGCTTTGCTTACTGAATTGAGCGGAGACGACCGAGATATTGAAATTGAAGTCACCATTGCAACTCACAATGTTCGCGATCAACTTATTAGAGGCGAAGAGAAGCAAATCGCCTTTGGATTCCTTGAAGATAATCCATGGGAAGATAACGGCACCAAAACTCGCTGGGATTACAAAGACTGGGGTCCTCATGCTAATCTTGCTGCTGGCAGTATTGTACGCATTGAAGGTGCGAGTGTCAATGAATACAATGGAAAGATGTCACTTAACATCAATCAATCCACTCGGATTGTGGTCCTAAAGGAAGGTGTTGCGACAACGGTCTCAACCAATGAACCGATCGATATCAGTAGCGTCCCTTCAGATGGTTATATTTGCGTTGTAGGCCGAGTCCTCGCATCAAGACCTGATCAAATCCACCGAAAGGATGGTTCGGGTTCAATCGATGTTGTCAGGGGTAGAATCGCAGACGAAACTGGGACTATTGGTTTTCTTTCATGGGAGCCCTTTGATCATGAAATTGGCTCACTGTTGAAGATTGATGGAGCACAGGTTCGCAGTTTTAGAGATACGCCCGAGTTAAATTTCGGAAGAACAACTAGAATTGAAGTCTTTCATGATACGAATTTTTCAGATTTGGAAACCCTCTCAAAAAGCACCTCACTCACAATATCTCAGTTTAGAGATGGGTCAAGAGATGTCGATGCTGTTGTTCAAATTACCGAATGGAACAAACGAAGTTTCACTCGTGATGGGGAAGAGAAGTTCCTCTGGTCAGGACAAATTGCAGATCCTTCTGGGCGTTGTCGGATGAGTGCTTGGCAAGAGCTCCCGATATCCGTCGATGACCTGCCTGTTACTGTGGCGCTTAAGGGAGTGCGAATAAGGGCATGGCAAGGAATACCCGATGTTACTGTGGACAATAATGACCAGGTTGAGATTATTTCAAGCCCACCATGGGATGAATCCATTGACCTCAATAACCATTGCGTGGAAATTTCTTTGACAGAAATGGTTGCAGGTCCGAGCAGAGTCGGAATCGAAACAACTGGCCTTGTAGTGAGTGTAAGGGATGATTCTGGATTGATCAGCCGGTGTACTGAATGTCGCCGTGTGCTGAGAGACGGAAGCTGTGCTGAACATGGCGAAAATGAAGGAAATGAGGACGTAAGACTTCGCTTGGTCGTGGACCATGGAGGTTCAACCGCCGCTGTTTTGGTCAACAAAGAGGCAAGCCTCGCAGCATTGGGTATGACGCTTGATGCACTACATGCTTCAGTGAATGAGCATGGGAAAGCCATTTTTGTCCAAAATGTACGTGAGGTTCTTCTTGGAAGAACGGTCATTGCCTCAGGGCGAAGTATTGTCGATGAACAGGGTGCAATGCTGCTTTCAGATAGTTTAGAAATACCAGAAAAAGATGCCCAATTGAGGGCAACTGAATTGCGAACTTTGTGGGGGTGGGCTTGATGCAGCGGCAACGAATCGTACGCCAGCCCGCTTTCCTCATGCTCGCTTCCGAATTCGGAACGGCGACTCTCAACGAGAAAGGTTCTGGTGAATTTGACCCATCATTTGTGATTACCAAACTTGGTTCAAAGGCTAATAGAATTGTGGCTTGTGGTTTGTTGGAACGACTCGAAATTCGTGAGACAAGCAATGGCTCAACGCTCTATCAAGGGCAACTAAGAGATCCAACGGGGCTCCACTATTTTTCTGTTGGAGATTACAATTCCGAAACGATGAGAGAAATGTGCAACAAATGGTCTGAACGTACTGATGAAGGGGAGCCGATTCTCCTCATGATGACTGCAAAAACTCGTTGGTATCAAACCGATGAAGGTGCGGTTTATACCTCGCTTCGTCCCGAGGAGGCATGTGAAGTGACACGTGATGTTTACGCAAACTGGCTTTTGGATGCCTGCGAAGCCACAATGTCACGAATGAAGGCTTACTCGTCATCTCTTGAGTTTGAACCTACTATGGATGCATATGAGCGGAGTGACCTTCCTGCTGGAATGAAACAAGGCTTACTGGCTGCTCGCAATCATTACGATGAAGTCGATCTTGAGCCATTCAACCTCAATTTGATGCAGGCGCTTGACATTGCTGAAGGACGTATTGCTGCCGCTACCACTCCGCCACCTATGATGCGCCTTCCAGAAGGTGAAGAGGTAGATGCTGCAAGCCAAGGTGATGGTGAATTACGAGGTTTCATACTCCATGTTGTACAACATTTTGATCAAGGTGATGGAGTAGATTTCAATACGATACTAAAGAACGCAGCAGCACGCGGATATGTTCGAGAACAAGCCGAAGCAATGTTGGATGAATTATCCGATAGTGGAGAGATTGCTGAACCACGTTTTGGTTGGTTTAGAGCCCTAGCACCAACAGAGGAATAGTGCAACACATTCAAGTCCTTCTTGTGGTGTGGATGATTTAGGGGTAGCCAAATGGCAGGTATTGATTTCTTTATTCGTCCCGCAACGGGAACATCGAGTTCGGATTGGCTTCGGATTCCAAACGCAGATATCAAAGTAAGAATGACTCGTCGTTTAACACGGACGGTCATTCGCGGCCAAGAAGGTGACGACCTCCACGATGAAGGTTCAGAATCTACCATGTATACTGTACGCGGTGAAATTTCCCTCGATGAATACAAGTCGGTTATCGGCATGTTTAGAACTGGTCAACCCTACATTCACGATCCTTTCGAAGAGCGAGATGTTAAGGTGATTTTTGCTGCTATGGAATACGATAGTTCCAGTGAAAGTTTCATGTTTGAACTACTAGAAGATGTCATTTGAGGGATTTAAAGTGCGTAAACTTGAGGAGAAAAAAGAACTTCTCTATGTTATCCGTACCTTGGATGTCCTAATGTCTTCAGGCGTCGGTCTTGAAGCAGCTTTGCACACCATCGGAAAAGGTGGCTACGGTGTCATTTCTGAAGATTTTTCATCCATGATGAAGCGTTTACAGAAGGGAACGGGCGGAGGGCTTGATAAAGAACTCAAATCCATGATGAAGAAGGCGGAATCTAAAGGATATAAGCGCCTCTTGAATACACTTTATACCAATGTGACCCAAAACACTGATTTGGTTGATACCTTGAAAAAACAGGGTACTAGGATGGAAGAGGAGCGCAGTGAAGAGGTAGAGAAGTACATCGAAGAACTTGGCGGAGTACCTGAAACCCTGCTCTCCATAGGCATGATTGGCCCAATTATTCTTGCCATTGTGGGGCTAGTTCCACAGTTAATGTCAGGGGATCTTGGTGCCTTCATGTCACTTCCACCTGCTTCGACCATAAATGGAGTGGTGAAGATTGGATTGTTCATGACCCTTGTTGGAATGTCACTTATTGGACTGAAGGCTCATACTAAGGACCCAGGATTGTGAGGTGAGAAGATGTTGTTTGGATTTCTAGAATCATTTAATGACGCTCCATTGTTGCTGTATCTTGGCGTTATTGCTATCGCTTGTATGGGAGGGGGGATCCCACCAATGCTTGAGCGTCGAAGAAGAAGGGAAATAGAAAACGAACTCCCAGGATTTCTTGAGGCGCTATCAGATTCTGTCGGTGCTGGAAGAGGTCTTCAGGAAGCGATGATGGAACAATCAAACAGTAACGACGGACCTCTAGCAACTTTGCTTTCCGAGACTTTGAAAGAAAGTCACTCATCTTCATTTGAAGCAGGTCTTGCCACCTTTGCAGCAAAAACCCGCTCAAGTCAAGTTCAGCGTGTGATGGTGCTCATTGAAACCGCGATTCAGCAAGATTCATCTTTGAAGGATCTTCTCACCGACTTGAGCCGCGATTATGAGCGCTTGAACGACCTCATGAACATTCGTGAAAGTGAACTTCAAGGGCGCGGCATTCTTATCATATTGTTTGTAAGTGTTGGCTTACCTGTATTGATTGCCTTCATTGTTGGACTGTTTGCTCCTGCTAGCAAAGGCTTTCAAATTACCAGTTTCAATCAAACATTCAGTTACTTTTTCGCAGCAGCATCAGCCATTGGAGTAGGTGTTTCAGGGCGCATGATGGGTCGCCTAAAGGACACGCTTTGGTGGCTTCCTCTTTGGATGACAATTTCCATGGGCCTCTATTTGGGGGCTGTGAAAGCAGTTGGTGGTTGAAACATGTCTGAACAAATTTTAGAGCAATACGGTAGAGTAACGATTTACACTGAACCTAATCACCCATCACCGATTTATCATGTCGATGGAGACATTCAGGCAAACCCATACGGCGACCTTGCAGCCCTTTTTGAAGACGATTCACTTGAAGAAGTCATGTACAATGGCGGTACGCAATGTGTTAAAGTGGCTCATCGTGAACATGGAATGTGCCGTACAAATATTTGGATTGATGATGAGTCTGGGCAACAAATCTCAAAGAATATTGCTTCATTCACCAATGTCCCTCTTGGAGATGGACCTGGGCTCGTACCAATTTTTGACGGGCGCCTCCCAGATGGATCCCGTGTAAATGGAACAATACCTCCAGTTTCGCCAGATGGCCCAACTTTGACCATTCGTAAGTTCAAGGAAGATCCACTGACAATGATTGACTTAGTCAATTTTGGAACCGTCAATTCACGGCTTGCTGCTATGATGTGGGTTTGGATTGAAGGTTTGGATAGCCGTCCTGCAAACTTTGTCATAGCAGGAGGTACAGGTTCTGGTAAGACAACGACTCTCAATTGCCTTGGTATGTACATTCCGTGGTCTCGCCGTCTTCTTACGGTTGAAGATACAGCTGAATTACAAGTTTACCACGACCACTGGCTAAGAATGGAAACTCGTAGAGAGCGACCCGATGGTACCCAAGAAGTTGACATGAATGATTGTCTTAAATCGAGTCTTCGTATGCGCCCTGATAGAATCATTGTCGGGGAAGTACGTGGTCCTGAATGCGCTACATTGCTTACTGCAATGAACACTGGCCACGACGGCTCATTTGGTTCACTGCACGCTAATACTGCTCAAGAAACGGTAACACGTATGATCAATCCACCGATGAATGTACCACCAATTATGCTCAGTGGACTTGACCTCATAATCATTCAAGCACGCCTTCACGTAAACGGCCGTACTGCAAGAAAAATCACCGAAGTTGCTGAAGTTGCAGGTATGGAAGGAGACAAGCCACGTTTAAACGCTATTTGGAAATACAATGCTTCAACCGATCAAATTGAAGAAACAGGTATTCCTTCGAAGTTGAGAGAAACAATTTGCAATGCTGCAGGAGTCACTCCAGATGTGTTTGAGAAGCATGTCCGGCAACGTCAAGCCATTATTGAAGACCTTGTAGAGCGTGGCATATCGGATATTCAAACCGTTACTTCAGTTGTTCAGAACTTTTATGCTTCGCAACATTGAGTTCATCCACGAAGTCGCTCAAGGATTTCATCAACTCGGTCAATTTTTCCTCTCACACGCGTCAAGCTTTCTGAAGCATCAATCACGGATTCAGCAACTTCATCTTCTTCCGTGACGACTTTTTCTTCAGATATTTTGAAACTTTTAGCGAGCGCCTTGAGTTCAGTTACAATAGAGTCTACTTCTGTTTCGCTTACCAATACTCCAGGCGCAATACGAGGTATGTCGGAAGGTGAGAGATAACCCAACTCCGCTCCAATTATTCCAGCACATGCAAGAATTCTTGGGCGAAGGTCAACAGTGTTGACCTCGTAACCTTTTGATTCCAAAAATCGAATTACGAGTGCTTGTTGAGGTTCTTCAAAGCCGTTCTCACTGGATTCAAGGACGGTTTGAACGAGTTCTTCAAAGGACACAATATTTCTTTCAAGACGATCTATGGTTGAGATTTCACTCTCTTGGAGGTGAACCGCACCATGATGTAGAATTCTCATCATCCGTTGGCGTCGTAGGACAATCGGGTCGTGAAGGGCTTGTGTTTCAGCGATTTCAATGTGAAGGTCAAATAATGCATGGAGTCGGCCAGATACGCTCGGAATACGCAAGTCAAGCCCCATCGTTCTAGCCTCATTTTCAAAGGCTATGCGCGCTTTTACAGAATCACCTTGATGCATTGCTAGAAGGTTTTCCAAATGGTCCCTCAAAGCGCTACGTGCCTGCTCAAACCGTCGCAAGGCTTCTCTCTCGCTCCATGATTGTGGCATGGCATGTACAGCGTTCGCCTCTTGCTGCATTTGGAAATCAAGTTCCATTATTGTATTCGCTATAGATTGGCTCACTGGAGTCAGTCCAGTTGCAAATCCTTGGAGCTGAAGTGAGTCAATAAAAGCCTTCAAGTCTTCTTGATTGGTTGTTGAACTAACCATAAGGAAATCACGTGCAAGTGCATGAATCTCAGCCATCCGACCTTGAAGTTCCATCAAAGCCGTTTCAACTTCTAAACTGTGTGTTTCTTGGAGGTGTGTTTCTTGTATCATTGGAGGAGTGAGCGGCTCCTCTTGGAGGGGAATAGTCCGAAGTGCTTCATCGATACTAGCTGATATTGTGGATTGAGAACTTGGATGTCCCATTTCGGATAAATCTTCACGAAGTATTGTTTCTTCTTCAAATGACCATCCAGTTCCATGGTCTTCAACAAACTGACCAACGGCTTCTGTAACTTCAACAATTTTCGTTTCTTCGTGGTCATTGTCATCAAAGGGAATTTCGGGAATATTGATCTTGTCACGAGGTCTTCGCAGACTTTTCTTGACTTTGCCCCAAGCATTTTCTTGACTTGCAAGGACGCCAGCGACACGAACCAAAAGTGATTGTTTGTTCCCAGATAGTGCCAGTCCCAATTCCTTGCAAAGGGAATGCAGCTCATCTCGAGTCATCAAGTCTAGATTATCGGTTTTGAGTTGTTTTGGGTCATGGTAAAGGTGTAGGTACATACGTTGCCTACGTGCTTTTATGGAGCCAGATTTCTTTATCCCAAATACTCCAAGGAGTTCGCCCAGTTCTGCATTTGGAATATTTTTGACACCTTCTTTGGAAAGGTCCCAATGACCCAAAATCACATTTTGAATCAACCGGGAGCGAAGGGTCTCTACAGAGCCTGTTTTTGGAAGATTATGTTCATTAGCCATGGCCTTCAAGTCGTCCAAACGGGCTTGGTAAAGTCCGCCAAGAAGTTCTGACTTGTCCATTGCGCACTCACCTACATCGGCTTTTGCCGCATTGAAAGCATATATGTCTTCTCTGTAAAACCAAGTCCTGCAATGCCATTATGAGGGCAAATCGAACAGGCCGAGTTGTTCAAGATTCGTCGTAATCCATCATTCGCGGGCTAGCCTTTGAAAATTCGGGAGGCATTCCTGGAACAGCGCGCTTCATTTCTTCATGGTCTGTGCTCATCATGGTGACTAAATTCAAGAATTCACGAAGGAGGTTGACCATCCCGATATGGCTGTTTTCGGGACGAACAACTCGTTCTATTGCAGCAGTAATACTACCCGTTGGATTTAGGGTTTCAATCATCATTTCAACCCTTGGACCCGCTTTTAGTGCCTTTCCTTCAGGGTTCAACATTGACTCTTGCGTTGATTCGTCGCCGAGTAGCGTTGCCTCTTTCAAAATGGTAGCGATTTTTCTTTGTTCGACATGAACGCCAACCCTATCGTGTAGTATTGGGTCTAAACTCTCCATGATGGCCTTCTCAAGACGGTAAGCGAGTAATGCGCTTGGGTCAAGCATTTTGGATACCGAAGCAGTTGGGAATCCTTGCCTTCCAACAAGTAGAGTGAAACCGTGCAATGGAGGCGGTATGAATCGTTCTCGGTTTTGATTCGCATCATTTCTTTGAAGCCCAAGTGTGTGTCGGCGGGATTTGAATCGGTAACTAGCGTGAATACTTCTTGGCACAATGAAACCCTGTATCTTATCCTCCTTGCAAAGTTCTTCAAACCAAGGCCATTTTTCGTCTTCATCCAGTTCTGAGTATTGCTCTGATAACCCTAGGTGCTCAGCCATGTCTTCGCTAGTGAAGATTGTCAAATCATAACGCATGCGGAGCATTTGACGGTGGAGAAGTTCGGAGTCACAAACTAAAATTGAACGACTTGGTAGGTACTCGGGTTTATCGTCAGCAACAAGGACCCAAGTTGGTTCTTTCCGAGAGAGGAGTCCAATAATGACCAAACCTTCTGTATCATGTTCATCCCAATCAAAAGCGCTCATTCCGAGTATGTCGCCAGTGCCATCTTTGAGACAATTAATCGCTACTTCCATGTGTGGAAGTTGCTTCATGATGAGGTCCTGATGTTTGCCATGAGTCTCAACAGCTCGCTCGACATGTTGGCGAACGCCATCATGCTTTGAGGGCGTGGTAAGAACCACGATACGCTCACTGTTTTCTATCAAATCACCTCGGCGAGGACGGGTCCTCGCAGGTCATGGGCGGTGACGATTGGTTAAGAAGCCCACCGTTATGGAACACATGTGCGAACTGATGTGGCGGGCCTTACGGATTCGCTGGAAAATATGCGTCAAGAGGTCAATGCTGCCCTTGATGAGTTGATTCAGAACGAAATTCAAGCAGGTTCTGGACAAGTCGCGGAAGAAGCAGGGCGTGTTTTGCTGGCTGGAGGAAAACGATTACGACCTTTGTTGATTCTTCTAGCGCACCGTCTTGCAGGAGGGAGCGATGACGCTGAAGTCCTTCCTTTGGCTCTAGCCTTTGAATTGATTCACACAGCAACACTCGTTCATGATGATATCAACGATGAGGCCGATGAAAGAAGAGGGAGGCCAACGATTCATGCCCAAGCTGGCCAAGCGAAAGCAGTCATCGCTGGTGATTGGCTTTTTGTTCAAGGCTTTGGATTGGGTGGAAGATACAACGAATCAATAGTTTCCCTAATGGCACGATGTTGTGCAAATATTGCAGTCTCAGAATACCACCAACTGGACCATGTTCTAAATTTGGCAACGACACCTGAAGACTATCTGGATATCGTACGTGGAAAAACAGCTGGTCCATTCGCAGCAGGTTGCCAAGCAGCAGGTCTTGTTGCTGGTATTTCAGCCGAGGATGCTGAAGCGCTCCAAAGATTTGGCATGCAACTTGGCATCGCATTCCAACTCGTTGATGATCTTCTTGATTTACGGGGGGATGAAAGAATGGGTAAACCTCGGGGAGCAGATGTTTACGAGGGTAAAATGACATTGCCTCTAATTCATGCGCTAACTCTATCACACGGCAAACACAGAGAACGGTTATCCGAAATCATCGAATCTTTCAAGGACTCTGATTTTGATGAGTTAATGCAACTTCTATCTCGTTCCAGTAGTTTGGAATATGCAGAAATATTGGTCCGCACTCATCTAGAACGTGCTCAGTTTGAACTGAACCATTTTCCTCAAAGTGATGCAAAAGAAATGATGCTTCTAATCACACAACTTGTGATGGAACGTCATGCCTGAGTTGATAATTATGAGTGTAAAGGAAGTAGAACACAGGCAAGTGATTGTCATCGGTGCAGGGCCAGCAGGCTCAGCCTGTTCTCAAAGACTAGCCGAAGAAGGGATTGATGTCCTTGTACTAGAACGCCGTTCAATCGTAGGAAATCCAGCGCAATGTGGCGAATGTATCCCCAACTGGGGTGAAGTTATTGGAACCTTCAAAAATTTGGAAAATCACCAATGGCTCAAAGATTATTTTGAATTTCCAGAACGCCTAAGACTTCACAGGTTGGACAATATGCGAGTGTTTCTACCATCAGGTAAATCTTTTAATTTCAAATTGGATGCTTTTGCAGGACACCGCCTCCAATTTGATGGATACCTTGCCGATAAGGCAGTTGCAGCAGGTGCTGAAATTCGTGTTTCTACAACATTGAAGAATATCCAGCACCAAAGAAAACTCAATCGTGATATCTTGGTCACTGATGAAGGCCGTTTTTCCTGTGATTTTCTAATTGACGCTTCAGGGAGCCTTGCACATGTTGGGAGGTTGCGCCATGGTCAAGACAAGGATGTTCGTCCAGATGATCAAGTTCCAACCGTATATGCCCAGGTAAGGGGAAATGTCCCCGAGACATTTGATATCTTCTTGGGCTCTGTTGCCCCCTCTGGATATGCATGGATAATACCCAAGGGGCCAAATTTTGCAAATGTTGGCCTTGGTGTCCGTGCTGGCATACTGAAAGGCTCATTGAAAGACCATCTGCGGACTTTTTGTGATGATTTGGGCTTCGAGATTCTATCTTTTGGTGGTGGTTGGATTCCTATGGGAGGGCCCGTTAAGCGGATGGTTGATGGTAATACATTGGCAGTCGGTGATGCAGCGGGTTTGGTAATGCCAAGCAATGGAGGAGGTATTTCTCAAGCGATTATTTCTGGATGTTTTGCGGCTGAGGCAATTGTTAGCCATCTTCAGAAAGGCACTTTATTGATTGATTATGAAAAACGTGTTAGGGCTTCAATGGGAAAGGCTCTCAAGAATTCACTTCGAAGTAAAAACATGGGATATGCATTCATGAGAGGAGACTTTGCCACCGAAGTGATTCTTAGATGTCTAGGTCCAATTGGTGGAATCCGCAGAGCAATGGAATGTGAAAAACCCCTTTGGGTCTTTTAATTTCGTCAGAAAATCCACTCAAACCCCCGTTTACATCGGTTCATTCAAGTGATTTGGGCGACTCGTCGGTTCATGCGAGCAACATTTCGTCGTGATGATGAGGCTGTTAGCCCTGTCATAGCTACGGTTCTTCTGCTGGCGATTACTGTAATGCTCTCAAGTATGGTTTTCGTACTGATGCAAGGTGCATTGACCTCAGTTGAGAAGAATGCGCCTCAAGCAACGGTGAGCGTACGTGCTCTTGACAATGGGTTCCATGTTGTGCGTATCACGAGTTTAGACCAATCCATTGACCCTGCTCGTTTGCAATTCGACCTTCTCCCTTCAAATCTCACTAGCGATTCTATCATAAGAGGTCAAGTGAATGACGCAGATGTTTACGGAGTCGTTGGCTCAGATGTATCATTCCACGACCGAGATGCAGGTTATTCTGTTACACAAGGTGATTATTTCGTGATTGACTCTCAAAGCATTGGCTCCACTGATGGAACATGGTCGTTTCGATTAATTGAGGAATCAGTAGGCTCAGTATTGATTGATGTTCGCCTTCCAGCAATGGCCTGATCATCCGCCAATGAAAGACATCTCCACCTTTTCCCTAGGTTCTGATTGTTCGCTACGTTCTTCAGAATAACGATCTGAACGTTTATTCCAAATGTCCTTTATCGCCATTGAAACCTCCTCGGAGGTTGCCCCCATCCTAAGAATCGTTTTCAAATCGTTTCCTCTTGAAGCAAATAAGCAAGTGTACAAGGCTCCATTTGCTGATAGTCTTGCCCGAGTGCAGTCACCACAAAATGGAGAAGTTACCGATTCAATGCAACCAATCTCGTATCCATCGGGTAGCGAAAATCGCTTAGCAACTTCGCCACGTACCGAAGAAGGGATGGGTGATAGTTGACCGTATTCCGATTCAATTAATTCTCTAATTTCCTTTCCACTTACAACATCTTTCATGTTCCATGAATTGGTATTTCCAACACCCATGTATTCAATGAAACGCAAAGGTATTGCCAATTTATGAAATTGCTCAAAAAGAGGCAAAATTTGGTTCTCATTCAGTCCTTTTTTGACAACTGTGTTTACTTTGATGCCGAGGCCAACTCTTTTTGCTTCCAAAATCCCTTCAATTATATCATTTGGAGTCCACATGGTGTTATCTGCCATACTTTGAAACAATTCATGGTCCATTGCATCAAGGCTAACTGTAACGCGATCTAAACCCGCTTCATGCAGTGTTTTAGCATGTTGAAGTAGTAAAGCCCCATTTGTAGTAAGGGCGATGTCTACTGAATCATTCAAACCACGCAATTGAGATATTAGGCCGACAATGTTCTTTCTAAGTAGAGGCTCACCTCCAGTCAACCTAATCTTTCTCAATCCGAGTGGTAAAATACCACGAACCACTTCAGTAATTTCTTCGTAAGAGAGTAATTCTTTGCGGGGCAAAAATGAATGTTCAGTGTCAAAATGCTCTCTCGGCATGCAATATGTGCATCTAAAGTTACATCGGTCTGTGACCGATATTCGTAAATCGTGAAGGGGCCGACCCCGTAAATCCTTCAACGACATAATACCTCCACTTGCTCCGAGGTTCTTGAATCTGTATTGCAAGGGTTCATGGCGGGAAAGGGGAACAAGAAATTATGGGCGGAGCGTGGGTGAAGCGATGGTCACCCAGCGGTAAGGGCCACACTCAGAGCCTTGTCGGTGCACTGAAGGTCAATCCCGCTCAAGGAATTGAAACCTTAAATTGGATTTTACCACCTTCAAAGAGTCATGCGATTCGCCTCATGACTCTCGCAGCCCAATCTAGGCAAACCATAACTCTGAATGGAATGATGGATGCAGGAGATGATGCGATTTCAATGCGTCGTTGCCTAATTCAAATGGGTGTTAAGTTTGAAGATTTAGACAATAAGGGGGTAATCATTGAGAGTGTATTGAATGCTGATTTTTTGCCGCATGAAGCGACCTCATCTTGGCGGATTCATGGCGTCGGGCCCACGGGCTTAACTCCTCCAATAAGTGTCTTACATGCTGGAAATTCAGGAACTGCATTGAGAATTTTGATGGCACTTGCATCACGCTTCAAGAAGCCAATTATGCTTGATGGAGATGCTTCTTTGAGGTCTCGACCTCATCTGTCCATGATTGAAACTATGAAGGAATTGGGAGTTTCATACTCTTTTGGCCATGATGAAGAAGGTCTACCTCTTCTAGTCGAGGGCCCATGGAATCAAACAGAAACTATCACCGCCGATATTAGTTCTTCAAGCCAACCCGCAACATCATGGTTGCTTGCATCACCTGGTACTCAACAAATGGTCACTATCAATTTCAAAGGAGAACCAGTGTCAAAGCGTCACTCGGAACTTACTTTGCGTATGTGCGGTGAATTTGGGGCTCCCTTTGACGATGAAATGCCCCATCGTCTTGAACCTTGGATTCCTAAATTCCAAAACGAGAGCGTTGATGTTCCTGCAGATATGTCACTTGCCTCTTTTGCATTCCTCGCTGTCAAGGTTCTCAAGATTCCAATTACGTTAGAACAGATTCCCTCACAAAAAGATGCTTTAGGGCACGAAATCCTTCTTGAGGAAGCAGAAATTTTCGGATATCGTGTTGAAGGGAATAAAATTCAAGAAAGTGGTCAAGGCAAAGAAGCGACAATGAATCTTCGAGATTGTAATGATTTGATTACCCCTATAGCGGCAATGATGGCCTTGGGTAAGGGTGGCAGAATAACGGGGGCGGCCCATGCAGCGCACAAAGAAAGCAATCGGATTACTAAGACATGTGAACTTCTCAGTCAATTCGGGCTAAAATGCACAGCTCTTGATGATGGACTGGAAATTATAGGAGGTCAAACTCTAAGAGATCCTCAATCTTTGGTACTGACTCACCAAGATCACCGATTACAGATGACTGCATTTGTCCTCGCACTTGGATGCAAAAGCCCAGTCACTATTGAAGGCAATACATTGCACAGTGTTGCCGACCCTCAAGCGATCAAACGTTGGGTGGACAAAGGGGTTTCAATAGAATCGTTTCTATTTCAGCCAAAATAATCAGCCGTGACGGCCGAAATGATGGTCAAGAGAATCGATTGGAATTCTCAATGATGTAGGCCTTCCATGAACACATGCCCATGGATTTGGTATTCGTCGCATGTCTTCTAATAAGCGTCTCATTTCAGGTAATGTAAGTGATTGATTCGCTTTTACAGCACCTCTACAAGCATTCATGAATGCGATGTGGTCCTTTTTCGCTTCTATTGTTGTCAAAGGCCCATCGCCCCCAGATATGTCCTGTAATAAATCAAGGAAGAAGGGACGAATGTCATCACCTTCAATCAATTGTGGTGAAGCAGTTAGATACCATGTGTCTCCTGTATTTTCAAGATGGAATCCTAATTCATGTAGGCGTGATTGGTTTGCATCAACTACTGCTGATTGTCGTGCATCAAGTTTGAGGTCAAGCCCCTCAAGTCTAGACTGTGCTTCCCATGACTGTCCTGCGTTACGAAGTCGTTCAAAACGTATGCGTTCGTGAAGCGCATGCTGATCGATAAGTAAGAGTTCACCCTCTGCTTGAACAAGAATATAAGAATTTGCAAATTGGGCAAGTGGTTCCATTTCTGGCAGTTCATTTAAGACTCCATCAAGGGGTTTTTCTCTGCTTGGAGATTGTTGTTCTCCTATTCCTGCATAGCGATGAAGGGCGCGTTCAGCCGATGATAATGCGGGAGCAATTGGTTTGTTTTCATTAGTATTAAGCAACTTCTGGCCCAATGGTGAATGCGAAACAGGACGGGGTTTGTCTTTTGCAGCGGCCTCTTCAGCCCGATTCCCCGTCAAATCCAATTGCTCTCCAGCCGCAATAGCCCAGGAAGGTGGTGCGGTTCGAATGCTCGGAGCGGTTCTATTTTTGGTCTCTGAAAGACCAGCAGCCTCATGAAGAATTTCCGATGAATCTATTTCATCGCCCTCTGCCATCAAGTAAGTTTCCACCGACTTAACTTCCTTACCACCCGATAAGCCCCTTAATTCAGGAATTCCTCCCGTTGCATCAGGTTGCGTAGGTATTGATTCCAAAGAATATGCAATGCATCGCTCAAGTCGCTCAAGAACACGCCATGAGTGGCGCAAACGAACCTCTCTCTTAGTTGGATGAACATTGACATCAACCTCTGCAGGTGGGCATGTGAGGTTCAATACAGCAAGCGGGTGTCTTCCTTGCATTAGGCGAGTTTTGTATCCTCTTCTTACAGTTTGAAGAAAAGGACCTGCTGCTACGGGCCTTCCATTGATCAAAATATGGATGTCATCTCCCTTTCCACGGGTAATGTCGGGTGTACTAATCCAACCAGTCCATCGTTCATCACCAGGGGCCTCTTCATCGTCTGAGGGTTGCTTTAGTGTTAACATTTCATTTGCTTGACTTCCAAGAATATCGTATAATCTATCCATCATTTCCTCTGTTGAAGGTACATTGAGCAGAGTCCTACTTTCACTTTTGAGGTGAAATGAAGTTTCTGGATGTGCAAGGGCATGGCTGACAACCACATCAACAATACGAGATGTTTCTGTTTCTGCCCTTCGTTGGAAAGCAAGTCTTGCTGGCGTATTTTGGAAGATATGTTCAACAGTGATTTTTGTTCCTTCTGGAATGCCGATAGGCTCGAGTTCTGCTTTCACACCATCTTCCATCACGATGGTTGCACCTTCCATTCCAGGAGGTCTGCTTGCAATCTCTAAACGAGCAACCATACCGATGCTGGCCAAAGCCTCACCCCGAAATCCAAGTGAATTGATTTCCGCCAAATCTTGTTTTGATTTTAACTTCGAGGTAGCATGCCTGTCAAGGGCTTTGGGGAGGTCTTCGGGATGAATTCCTGTGCCATTGTCTTCAACGATAAGACGGTCAAATCCACCACGTTCTACGGTTATTGTGATGTCCGTGGAATTTGCATCAAGGCTGTTTTCAATCAATTCCTTGACAACTTGAGCAGGCCGCTCAACAACTTCACCAGCAGCAATATGGCCGATTGTCATTTCATCAAGTTGGATAATGCGATTTGGCTTCATGAAGCATCCTCCAAGATTGATTTCAAAACATAGAGTGCATCAAGGGCTTGTCTTGGAGACAACTCATCAATATTGGTTGCATCCAATTTGCTCAAAAGGTCTTCAATATGCTGCGGAAGTGGTTTTTCTTCCGATGTGTCGGAGTTTGACATTGCTGCTGCTGCAAAGTAACCCATCAAACTTGCCTGACCTTGGTCCCTTGATTGTGGTGTGCCTGATTCTCCTGCTTTTGCTCCCTGAGCTTGCTGTTCCAAAAAAGCGAGAAGGTCAGTCGCTCGCTCAACAACGTTTCTTGGCAGCCCCGCTAGAGCAGCAACCTGAACTCCATATGATTCATCACACGGTCCGTCAGCAACGGTATGAAGGAATTTGAGGCCCCCTCCAGCATTTGCCACTTGTACATGGACATTGGTTAGGCCACTCACTTGCCCCTCGAGCCCAATCAATTGGTGATAATGGGTTGCGAAAAGAGTACGAGAACCAACTCGTTCGCAGATGTCTTCTGTGACAGACCATGCGATAGAAAGTCCGTCAAAGGTAGAAGTTCCTCTGCCTATTTCATCAAGAAGAATGAGGGATTGAGGGGTGGCTCGTTTCAAAATATGAGCGACTTCTATCATTTCCATCATGAATGTTGAACGTCCTCGTCTTAGGTCGTCACTTGCTCCAACACGAGTAAAAACGCGGTCTACCAAACCTATTTTTGCTTTCTTAGCAGGTACAAAACAGCCAGATTGAGCAAGTATTGTTGTGAGTGCTGCTGTACGAAGATAGGTTGACTTTCCACCCATATTGGGTCCAGTTATCAACAAGAAATTTCGTTTCTGGGCCATCTTCAAATCGTTTGGAACAAAACCAGATTGAGTTTCCAAAACTGGGTGACGTGCGCCTTCCAGTTTCAGCACATTTTGTTCTACCATTTCAGGACGAGTCCAACCACGTTCTCTACTAACTGAGGCAAAACACTGCAATACATCAATGGAGGCGACTTTTCGTGCAATTTCAGCCAAAGCGGGGGCGTGTTGAATGCAGTAATTCCTTAATTCGAGAAATTTACGGTATTCCAGTTCCTTCAGTTTAGAATCAGCCCCTAGGAGCAAATCATCACGTTCAATGAGTTCTTCAGTTGTGTACCGAGAACCATTCGTCATTTGCTGCTTTCTGCGCCATTCTTCGGGAACTTTACCTTCATGGGACTTTGTCACTTCAATGAACCAACCGATTTGACGGTTCATACGAACTTTTAACGATGGAATTCCCAATTGGTTTCGCAAATCTGCTTCCAGTTGGTTGAACCATGCCTTTCCTTGTGAGGTAACCTCTCTCAATCGGTCAATTTCTTCATCAACTCCCTCTTTCAACAAACCTCCATCTCTCAAACCAAGAGGTAATTCTTCCTTGAGTGTTCCTTGAATGAGAGTTGCCATTTCAGATAAATTTTCCAAATTCGTTGCAAGGTGGCTCAGAAGCGGGTCATCAGCATCCTCGCACCAACGCATTATCGCTGGCATTCGTTCAAGGGCAAGAGCAGTGGCCAAAACATCTCTCGCATTACTTCGACTATAGGAGAGTTGGGTGGAAAGTCGTTCCATGTCTCTCATCCCGTTGAGCGACTGTCGTAGCCCATCCAGTCTGCGTGCTGAACGAGAAAGTGATGCTACTGATTGATGACGTGCATGTATTGCATCCAATGATGCGAGTGGATGAAGTATCCATGTTTTGAGAAGCCTTCTTCCCATCGCAGTTCTGCAACGATTGAGTGTTGAGAGAAGGCTTCCTTCATATTCTCCAGCAAGCGTGGATGTCAATTCCAAATTTTTCAATGTGGTTTGATCAAGGAGCAAATGTCCCTTTTCTTCAACGATTTCAACATCACGAATGGGAACTTCATCTTGGATGTGCACTGTGGAGAGATAATCTGCGGCAAGGCTTGCTGCAGAGAGGGCCATTGGTGCGTGATCCATATCCAAATGGCCAAGGTCGGCTACATTTAGCATTACAGCCAAGCGTTCCTTGCTTCTCTGTTGGGAAGTTTTGTGTTGACTGACCATAACACCCTCTAGATTGAGAAATATCTTGCCAAGTTCATCATTGCCTGCGTCCTTTGGTGATAGAACCCATTCGGTTGGATTCCATCTTTGCAGTTCATCCATTAAGCGAACAAAACGATCATCTCCTTCATGATTACTTGCCCAAGCTTGGCCTGTTGAGGCGTCCAAAATGCACAATCCCACCGTTGTTTTGTTAAGAACAGTTGCTGCGAGAAGAGAACGTTCTTCGCTTTCAAGCAACCCCTCCTCGTACAAACTCCCAGGTGTGAATACTCTTGTTACTACTCGTTCGAGAAGTTTTGCTCCCTCTCTGAGCGTGT
>DASCRS010000069.1:0-8217 GCA_034402455.1 Candidatus Poseidonia sp.
CGCAAGACGATACAGGGATTACAGCGGCAAACTTGAGTTGGCAAATCATTCCCGAGGGGAATGTCGTAAACGAGAGCGCGTGGATCGAACAACAAATGGGCCAAATTGATGCCACTCGTTGGCAAACGACATTAGTCATTCCCACATATGTGGAACTCGGTAAAATCGCTCTGAAAGCCCGTGTTATTGACAATTCAAATATGAGCGATGAAGCCGTCTATCTAAATGTTACAACGATTGTTGATGCCCCACAAACTTGGTACGGCCCGCATGTATCAAATGTTGACCCATTATCATGGAATCGTATGTCTGCGCTCCCAAATAGTCCCGCTAAAGGAATATTTCGTCATCAGGCTTACACATTGACAAGTTGCGTAACCGATGCGGATTTTGACATAATGCAGGCACCACCTGTCCTAACAACAACACGAGGTAATTTGACGAATACAACTTCTGTAATTTCTCACGGTGCAAATACATACTGTTACGGTTCAAACCTCATATTGGATGTTGGCATGTCTCTTGAAGACATTGAAATCCAAGTTCATACAGAAGAGGGTTCTCTATTGTTGGAACGAACTTTGTGGATTGATGATATGGAGCCAGAGCTTTCCCTCCACATTGAAGATGGAAATGGTACGATTGTGAGTAAAGTTGTTGGGAACGGTAGAGAACAACTTATCATCCAAGTTACTGACATCGATGACCCTATCACTCCCTTTGTCGGAGACATCATGATAGGTTGGCCGGGAAGTGAAACATTCCAACTTCCTCTTGATATGCCACGGGGAACTGGGACTTTGAGCGTCCCTTTCAACCAAATTTCAACCGCCCTTGAATCGGGAGATCTTGTGGTTCAAGTCGTTGGCACTGGACTTCATGGAGGGGCTGCTGAAGCCTCGGTGAGCATACCCTTTGAATTCACGCTACCTGAAGTGATATTTTATGAGGTCTGTACGAAAGATGGTCTTACGCGAAACATGACCTTCGGCCAAACGGCCACCTTTGTCGTTGGAGTTAGAAGTGACCGTCCCCTTGATGTCCCCACTAGTAGACTCAGCCAATTGGGGCGCTCGGCCCTCGCACCTCTCACTGAATCACCTGTTTGGGGGCAAGACGCCGCTCCACCCGATTGTTTATTTGATGGAGATCTCACCGACACGACGTGGTTTCAGTTTCGAATCAAAGTTGATAATTCCTTCAATGACGGCCCTGGAAAAATTGTATTCAATATACGAGATTTGGACAGACTTCCAACATCAACCAATATCGAGATGATGTTCCAACATGCCCCAACCATTCTAGGAGAGTTCAATACGACCCTTGCAGTGCCTGGTGAAGACATCAGAGTATCTTTGCCCATTAGAGATGATGACGGCCTCCACACAATCATATGTTCGTTTACTATTCAAGATCAAAGCGGCGCACTCCTAACACAATCTGCTGTGATGGGTGGAGAAGAAACAACTTACGAATCGGAATTGAATTGGATTTATCCAATTCCTGGCTCATTGGCCAATCAAACATTAGCCATGGAAGCAGGCTGTCTTGATGAACAAGGTGCGCGTGTGACAGAACAGGCCAGCATCCTTGTGGGCCCACTTGAAACGTGTCTTAATTGTTCAAACCATACCTCGCCCCAAGGACAAGATGCTGAAGGTAAAGAATCATTATCTCCCCTTGTTATGGGATTGTTCGGATTTATTATCTTCCTTGCAATACTTGGAGGAGTCGCATTCAAAATGAGACCCAATGCATCAAAACATGAAGATGTTGACTGGCTAGTTGAAGAAGAGGATGGAAATGATACTGGCTGGTTGGAGGAAGAAGGGGCTGGAATTGATGTTGAAAAGATGTTTGACAATGAGGAGGCCTCTGCTGAAGTTGAAACGGTGGCCGATTCCGATGGCGAATTGAAAAACGATGCCATTCCCGATGGTTGGACCTCCCAGCAGTATGCATCATGGCTAGATGGCCCTACTCCCGAAGGGTGGACTGAGAATGAATGGGCCGAATATGTGTCCGAGCATAAAACAAAATTATCGAGTCAAGACAACCCAACGGAAGGATGATGAAGACTGAGTCCCTCCCTTCGTATGAGCAGCATGGCAGTAGGATACGTACTCATCAATGTCAAACCTGGTACAGAACAAAGCGTGTACAAGTTGATGAAAGAACTACCACATGTAGAGGATACTACCGTTCTGTTTGGAGATCATGATTTGATTGTGAAGCTCGTCGCTGACGACCTTGCTACGATTGCGAAGGCTGTTGTGGAGCATATACGGCAAGTTCCTGGAGTGATTGATACTAAAACTCTGGCTGGTGCTGATTTATAAAATTCATAGCCTCGGTAAATCGCTATACTGGGGGGAAATTAAACCAAAATGGGGTTTCGGGAAGGGGTACTGAACGCCATATGTAGCGCAGTCTTGCCTTTTTTCGGGAAAAGTATTATATGCTCACTGTGATAAGGCGCCACTGGAGGTAATCCAAATGTCAGACGGAAAGAAATACTTCGTTCTCATGGAGAACGGAAAAGACACGAGCCAGGTTTTTGCGAGCAAACAACCCCGCGGTGCGGCCCTTAAGGCTGCAACACGCGGACATTCGACCATCCGCCTACGAGAGCGTGGCACCAAGCGTGTCCACGTTTTCACAGGCAGCATCAGTATGGTTGACAAGCCCGCAGGCGGACCAGACTGGCTCCCAGACAAGATCAAGAAGGCAAACGTCAAGAAGCAAGGCATCGAGCACCTTTGAGTGCCCTTTGCTCTTCTTTACAGCCATCCAACTTGAATCATCAAGTTGAACAGCGCCCCCATCTGCTCTTCGGCGCAGTTGCGGGCCTCAATCTCACTCCCCCTCGGCTCTTTTAGCGCAAGCCTTGAACGAAAGTATCGTCCTCAAACCCAACGATGGCTTCATAAACACCATTTGTCATTCCACAACGTCCTCCGGGACATGGGATGCACACTCGCTTCGGCGAGAGGCGGTGACGCCAATGAATGAACGTGAAACGCGAACGCCACAGCCAAAGGCCACCAGGCCGAGCCAAAGACGCTTGGTTGAGGAAGAATTGAAACTTCCTGCTCGCCTCACACATCTTCGTCATTTACCTTGGAAGGAATGTTATCAACGTCAATTACACGCGGAGAATAAATCCATCAACACTCAAAAATCATACTTTTACGGGCTTAGGGGTTTGGTAGAAGCAGCTCTACCGAATGAAGGAGTGTTAAGTGAATCTCAGTATGAAACATTGAGTATTGAAACGCTGGCTCGTCGCATGGAGCCCTTGAATGGTAGAATCGACATCTGGGCTCATTCTATTGCAGGATTGCGGCCAACTACATACAATGCAAGGCTTGCAGCAGCGCGCCATCTCCTCAAATGGCTTGGCCTCATATGGCCAGAGCATCTCCAGCGCGCCCGTACGGGTAAGCGACTTCCAAGGACATTGACGCGCAGAGAATTGTCCAGTGTGTTAGAAGCCGCGTCACAAAGTGAAAATCCAGCAACTGCACTTCTCGTCACCATGATGCTTGACACTGGAATGAGAGTGAGTGAAGTATGTGACCTTGACCTTGGAGACATCGATATTGATGATGAATCTGCTCGTATCCTAGGTGGTAAAGGTGACAAAGATCGTTTGGTTTTGTTTACTAAACGAACTCTTGAAGGGCTACAAGCATGGATTCCCATTCGAACTGCCCTCGCAAATCAATCTGAAGATGCCTGCCTTGTCAATCGGCATGGGCGGCGGCTCCAACCAAGAAGCGTACAGCGGATGATGGATGCTTTGGGTGAACAGGCTGGTCTTCCAAAAGGAAAGTTAACTCCTCACGTTCTACGTCATAATTTTGCGACAGGATTATTGGAACGGGGTGCGGATTTAGTCACAATTCAACGGCTTATGGGCCATGCGACGATTGCAACAACGCGTGTTTATCTTGAAATCTCAGATCAAACACTCAGAGAAGTGTATCACCGTGCACAAGCTTTGCGCGAAAACATGGAAGAATTAGAACAGCCAAAAGAGCAGATGGTCGATACTTCTCCATCAACGAGTGCGAGCGGCGTGCAAACCGAATTATGAAGTAGATTTTTTCCGCTTTGAAATTTGAGCAGGCCCACTCCAAGACCTGTGTGGTTGGATGGTTTGGCCTCGATGGCCAGCAATGGGACAAAATTTACCCGACCGGCACCGTGAGCAATTCTCTTTTGAAGGCATTTCTACGGTCTTCCGTAAACGGCCGTATTTCCTTCGGGGCATATGTTGCCTTCTGCAACGGAGGTCTTCAAACCTAGCGGTGAATTCAACCTTTTTTGAACCAAGGCATGTCTTTTACAGAACGTGGAACTTTAATGGTTGTACCCTTTCTATCGGTTTCTTTCTTGGTCTTGAGCGAAGAGACTGGTTTAGTCTTCTCAACCACATCTTCCGCAACATTTTGAGATTTATCCATGACTTTCTGTGTTACTTTTTTCGCCTTTGAAGTGGCTGAAGATGCTTTTTTCTTTGCTGCCGTTTTGGCCTTCTTGGCTTTCTCTTTAACCGAATCTTTAGCCTTCTTGGCTGAAGATTTAACTTTGTCAGCAGCCTTTGCTGCAGCGAGAACTTTCTTGGCAACAGCGAGAGATAATCCTGCCTTTTGAAGTGCTTTGGGCGTAGAAGTGGAGAGTTTTGCGATTGAATCTATTTTCGCTGCTGTCAATTTTTTGGCTGTTGCTGCTCCAACTCCAGGGAGTGAAGTTAGACCTTTGGGGGGTGAGGACGCTTTACCTGCCATAATACCACTGCATTGTCCTTATTTGTCGCCTAACTTCAACCTTCCTCCTGTTGAAAATGGACCACGATGGGGATTCTTCATGACATTGGACATTTTGGTAGGTTCATGGCGGAGACGATGCTGAATCCAGACAGTAGCGTCCTCATTGCTCAAGTGAAGCAAGCTGATGCCAGTCATCGAATGGATATCAGCAGCATGCTGCTGCGTAGTAAACATTTCAACGCCCCACACAAAGTAGTTTATTTGGGCGACATAGCAACTACTCTCTTAGCCCAACTGCCCCACCCAGAAACGCCTGAAATGGAAGAAGGCCCTGGATTTAATGAGCAAAAGTGGACCCTAGTTACGCAAAGTGGCGACATTACTGTTCGGATTTCATCTAGAAGTTATTGGGCTCTTGGATTGTTCAATTCGGGCTATATCAACACCATTACACTCACTGGGCCAGTACGGGAGCGAGCAAGAATTGTATTTGATACCATGAGTGCGTTGAGCCACAAACCCTGGGAATTCGCCCATCCTAGAAGTGCCGAAAAATGGATTTTGAAAAATGTCAATATTACATCTGTAAAAGAAAATGAAAAAATGTGGCTGGCGCACCGTAAACGTGCTAAAGAAGACTTGAGCGAGCAAATTGAAAGATTACAAAATCATTGTGAGCATGTATTTCAGCAAATCGAACAAAAAGAGAGGGACTCCTTGCGGACAGGAATTGATCATGACCTTCACATGGCGCTTGAGGCACTTCAAGATGAAAATGCCCCTGCTATTGAGCGGGCTCTTGCAAGAGTAGAAGCGGAACTGATTGCTATTGACCCCCGCAGCATTCCTGAAGTGATTGATGCCCCGGCTGAAATACTGGCAGCAACAGATGATTTCCTTGTCGTAAATGAACTGGAGATCTCCGACCAATTGGTTCGCATTGCCCCGAATGAAGCCGAATTGGAGGAAGTTCCATTTGTTGATTTAACCTCTGTAGGACTTGAAGAAGAATGAGTTCCTTCTCCGCGTCGCGTTGATAAGGGGGAGGTTTCTCGCCACAAACGGTCGCAATGGCAACGAAGAAGAAGAAGAACGACGGTAGCGGTATTCAACAGGCTGCTGGATTGATTCGTTATTTCGACGAAGAGTCTGAAGACTCATGGAAAATCTCCCCTGCGCAAGTATACCTTGCTTGCATTGGCCTTGGCGGTTTTTTCTATCTCGTAAACCAAGGCGTCATCCAAGCAATTTGGGGACTCATCTCCTAAATGGTTCAAAGTGGCTGAATCATAACGACTCGTTGGTCAACTTCAGCCATTCGCTTAGCGACTTCAAGAGCAACTTGAAAGTTCTCTGTAACGCCTAAAATCTGTTCTCCCTCTTCATCAGCCACAATCAATCGGTGACTAAGTTGATTCAAGGTTGCTTGGTCAATTCTCTCAAAAATCCAGTGCTCGTCTTCAATACGTACGAGTGCTGGAACCTCAGTAAGAGGCCCCATTCCTTTACCTGTACGTTGAGCACGTGTGGTCAACGATTGCAAATCTCGTATGGGCTGCCATACTCGATGTCGCAAAGGTATTCTCACTTTTTTCTTCGTTTCTACTCCTGATCGAAAGGCTCGTGCCATGAGGGTCCCATCCCTAAAGTCCGAAGACTTGAGGTGAATCGCTTCTTGTCGCCCTAATAAGAAGCGCGATGGATGAAAGGCCTCGCAGGTGGATTTTACTATGCCGTTTGCTCGCTCCACCGTTGCATTCCAAATATTGTGAAGAAGGCATTAGTACAAAGAATCGCTGTAGAAATAACCACTAAGGCGCAAAACGATACTGAGAAGATGATGCCTCCTAAAAGCACAAGCCCCGCTAATACAGACCAAGCGAGAATGACCTTTCGATAAGTCTCAAAGGGATGGTTCTCAAGAAGCCAAGGAATATTTAATGTCAATACTCCAGAAGCAAACACCGCTGGAATGAGTAGCCAAAATGAAACGGAAAACAGCGACCCCGCTGGAATAATGAGAAACAGGGTAAAACGCAACCACCAGAGTTCGGGGCGGTGTGCTGAATCATAACCCAAAGTTGGCATAAGCATTGAAAGAGCTGATGCTAATGCAACAAAGGAAGCCAATCTCAAACTCACTAAAACAGTTTGACTACCATCGCCGAACAAATCAACATAACTAACCGACCTGATGGTAATAAAGAAAGAAAATGCAATGACAATACCGTACCCCCAAGCCATAGTTGTACTTTGTCCACCTCCTTGACCTAGCGAAGATTCCAACCATGCTGCTGGTGCATGGACGAAACAAATAAGGAGGCTATACACCAAAATCATTAGAGCGACGGTTTGATTTGAATCCTGTAGGGGCCGAGACCACCAAAGATCACTGAATACCGATGATTGGGTCATGAAATAAACGGCAAAGGGAAGAAGGATAACGAGTTTCAAAACCGCCCTGCGGAAGAGCAGAAGAGTTGAATCATTTGTCGTTAATAGGGAAGTTGATGCAACAATTTCGCCCGACATAATAAGTAATAACGAAAAACAAATAATTGCGGCTAAATTCCACCACGAAGGCAACGATACTGTGGAGGATGATGGGAATGATGCTGGTTCTACATAACGAGCATCTGGGAACACTAGAATGACGCACAATAACATCCACCATCCCGTATGTCGCATCAATCCTTGTTGAATGGCTTGGCGATGGCCCATTTCAATGCCCCGTAAACTAGGTAGTTTGGGGCTTAGAAGAGAAAAGAGCATCAAGCAAAGAAAGGCCCCCTCAATAGCGCCTTGTCCTGTGAAAATCAACTGAATTTGCTCTGCAAATGTCGCATTTGGAGTCAAGATGGTCGCAACCTCTACATGCGAAGAATCCAATGAAAAAATAGCATTTGCTCGGTAAAGAAGAAGTCCTAGCACCATCGCCGACGGGCCCCATTTGTACAATAACGCCAAAGCGCCCCTTTCTTCGCACCATGGAAGCAGGTTTGGTGCAAAACACCACAGTAAGACCCCTGTGAACATTAGGGGGAGATACCAAGGTGCCACGTCCCCGAGCATGTGTTACAACAAACGCTGGCACTCTTTGTAAGTGGCGGAAGGCCCAAAGAGAAGAGCCCGAAGGGATGGGCGTGCGTGGAGTGACCAACAACGAGGAAGAAAGGCGGAGCAGAGCCGCCACCTGCGCCTTGACCTCCATGGTCAAACATTTAGCCGTCGACCCCGAAACTTGGCTGGCTTCAGCCTTGGCCCCCCTGCCTGAAACGCTCCGAATCTCAATTCACAGGGCCGACCGAGAATGGACTCTTGAACAGGTCAAAAAACTTGGAGGGAAACCACTCTCGTGGATGCCTAATGACTCGGCTTGGGTCATGCCTTTTGCACGAGGAAAGGCTCCCGAAGGAACCCCTCAAAGAATGATGGCTTTATT
>DASCRS010000070.1:0-14017 GCA_034402455.1 Candidatus Poseidonia sp.
TCGGCGAGGGAGATAATTCCGTACCGATATAATCCATAATCAGGACGTTTTTGTGAATTCCTCGTGGCAAAGGTACATTCAGACCCCACCGCGCTAAGCGAGTTAAATTGCGGTGTTCCTTGCGAACCCAAACTTCTACCAAATCTCGGTGTTTTCTCCTCAATCCCGTGAAACGAGGGTCGCCCTCTATGTATTGGACAAGATTCTTGAATACTGCATTAGATGTGTGAAATATTTTAACCGCTACTGGCTCTCCTGCAAGACTTGTTCCATGAAATACATGGGCCTCTTTTCCACGTGCTACGGGGAAGTCCAAGGTGTCTATAACTCCCGTTTTCATCAATTTGTAAAGAGCCATGAGGGTCAGGCGGTCAAAGACTTGGTCAAATACACGACGGTCAACCCAATCAAAGGAACCTGTCCCCATAGCGCCCTGAATTTTTTCCTCAATGTCACGAAACATTGAGTTGTAGCGCTCTTCTTTCATCCAAGCATACTTGGTTGATTTTTCTTCTAAATCCCGAACAAATTCATTTTGTTCGTGCCGCTCAAAATCTGAATCCAACTGTTCTTCTTTGGACTGCTTTTTCCCTTTTTTGGGCTGACGGCGTTTACGAGATTGACGGCGGGCAAGTTCTTCCCAATCGTCGTCATTTGCCATTCTGGCACCTCATTGAATTGTTTTATGCAAACAATGCATCGATGTCTTCGTCGTCGTCATCATCGCCATCGTCTTCGCCTTCTTCTTCGGGAAATTCTTCAACTGGAGTGGTTGCCACAGGTTCCTGTTGCTCCTCCGATTCGTTGATTTCATCATCGTCATCAAATAAGTCATCACCCGCATCATCGTCATCGTCTGCAAATAGGTCATCGCTATCGTCGTCTGCGAAAAGATCGTCTTCCTCTTCTTCTACTACAGCCTCTTCAACTTCTTCCACTGCTGGGGTTCCTGTTGCACTGAACAAATCGTCGTGCTCATCATCATCATCATGGCGAGTATTCATTCCAAACATGTCTACATCGTCTGGAAGAACACCTTTTCTAGATAGATACATGGCTTGAGTTTTAGTATATCGGTGCTTCACATCTGCCTTTGAATCTTGGAAGTCCCATGGCCACACGATGATGAGATCCCCTTCACGCACCCATTGTCGGCGACGCATTTTACCAGGAATACGGGCCATTCGGGTTTCTCCATCGGCACACAGCACTGTGACGCGGCGGCCACCTAGAATTTGGGAAGCTAAGGCGAACATTTCGTTGACTTTTTTGTTCGGCATTTTGACACGGATTTTACCGTCACTAGAGCCTTCAGGATTCTCAAGACGTGCGAGTTCTTCAACGTCTACTTTTTCCTCATGCCTACGACCCAATCAGTCTCACCTGTATGTCCTATCGGCCTACCCCTCTTGAAGTCATCACCTCAAGATGCTGTTTTGAGCGCCTGAGGGGCTGATTCACCATGCACCAACGAGGGCGTTGGCAGCGGACTCGCACAAGGCGATGAGTTGGTCTGCGCCAATACCAAAATAGATGGTCAAAGCCACACACGCAACGATGGCGAGGCGGACTGAATTTCCTCGTGGAAGTGCACCCTCACGGCCTTCTTCTGGCTCGTGGAAGAACATCACTAATCCAACACGTAGGTAGTAGAACACAGATATTGCTGAGTTAATTACCATAATAAGAGCGAGATACCACACCCAGTGAATCTCATTAAAGGAAATGTTTCCTGATGCACTGGCTTCTAAGAGAGCTGCTTTGACAATTCCCATAATCACGAGAAGTTTTGACATGAATCCAGCGAGTGGTGGAACTCCTGCAAGAGACATCATGAAGATGAACATAGCCACTGCAAGGAAAGGTTCGCGCTTGACCAAACCGCCCAAGGATTCGAGAGTGTGGCCGCCGTTTTCGGATTCAAGTAACGAAAGAACGAGGAATGCTCCGAGTTTGAAACACACTAAAACAACTAGATGGAACATCAAAGCCGTAACGATTGCAAGAGCCGCGGTTCTACTGTCTTGAACATGTGCAGGCTCCCAATTCAGGGCCCCAATGGCAGTGATGGCGGCCATCATGTAGCCTGCGTGAGCAACCGAAGAGTAAGCAAGCATTCGCTTTGGATTGGTAGAGCCGAGTGCAGCAAGGTTACCCCATGTCATCGTAACAACGGAAAGGACGGCGAGTGCGACGAGCCAAACCGTTGTTCCATCATCCATGCCTTCGGGAGAAGCAACGACCAAGAGAATACGAAGAAGTCCTACGATTCCCATCGCCTTACTCGCTGTGGCAAGAACACCAGCAACTGGACTTGGTGCTCCTGCATAAGCGTCAGGTGCTGCAAAGTGGAACGGAGCAGCGCTGACCTTGAAACCAAATCCAACCAATAGCATACCAAGTGCGGCTAACGGTAGTGGCTCCATACCTGTGGCGTCAAATTGTGCGGCCAATTCAGTAAACTGAAGCGAACCTGCCCAGAGGTAAAGGAGAGAGAGGCCGTATAAGCCAACTCCCGATGCAACCGAGCCAACGATGAAATATTTCATACCAGCCTCAGAGCCTTCCTTGGTTTCTTTCATGAACGCTACCAAGACATAGGTTGAGAAGGATGCAAGTTCAAGGCCAATGAATAGCAAGAACATATCTTGAGCCAAGGCAACGACGGACATCCCCAATCCACAGGTCATGAGCAGGATGTAGAAATCCACTTGGCGGCGGTTGTTGTACAGCCCAGATAAACTACGATCGCTGCGAGAGGTTGCTGGAAGACGGTTGATAGATGCAATAGAGGCTAACGCAAGCGCCCCATAGAAAATCAATTCAAACAAGCGACTGAATTCGTCAACTTTCAGTAGTTCATTGGTTCCTGATGCGATGGTTTTGGTTTCCATTCCGCCGATAAAAGAGACTACGGCGAGGATGAACGCCATCACAAAGAAGAATGAGGCAAATATTCCAGGAAGGCGTGGATCGCTGTCAAGCGTCCTTCGCTTACCACCGAATAGCCATGGAATCCGTATCTGAGTCAAAGGAATTCTGAACTTTGCGTCACCAAGATTTGGCACAATCATCAGCGTAAACAATCCAATGACAAGAACGAATTCAGGGGCGAGAGCAGTAACAAACCCATCGCTAAACGGCTCGATTACAGTATCCATATCAGGCACCTCCGTTCAAAATTGGAATCAGCAACTGTTCAAAGAATGCAACCGTCCAGCCGTTCATCATATCCAAGGCAATCCAGGGCATAACTCCGAAGAGAATGGTAAATGCTGCCATAATGACCATTGCAATCTTTTCTGAATCCGCGATATCAGGCACAGGTTCTCCGTGCAGACTCGCTGGAGGCTGTGTGTCTTCTCCACCCTCAAAGATGGTGCGTTGCATTGACCAAAGGTAGTATGCGGCAGTGATGGCGAGGACAAAGGCTGGACCGACCATCCAGAAGACACTCCAGTTCTCAGCAGCAAGGAAGTGCCACAAAGCGAGGAACATCATCAATTCTGCAACGAATCCTGCAAGAAGTGGGAGACCAAGGGAGGCCATCCATGCGAACATCATCGAGGTTGCTAACCAAGGCGAATGCTTGGCCATTCCACGCATAGCACCGATTTCCATGCTGTGGTAATGATGCTTGAATGCACCACAAACAGCGAAGAGCATTGGGCTGATGATTCCGTGAGCGAACATCATGAAGAGAGCAGCTGCCCATCCAAGAGGTTGCATGGTAGCAATACCAATGAGGATAACACCCATGTGAGACACTGAAGAATAGGCTACCATTTTCTTGAGGTTGGTTTGGCCCAAACAGACAACTGCACCCCAGACTAGAGAGACCATTCCCAAAGCAAGAAGCCAGAATTGGAAGAATTCTGCTGCATGTGGGAACATAGCTAGAGGCAGACGGAACATTCCGTAAGCACCCATCTTCAACATGACTCCAGCAAGAAGCATAGAACCGCCCGTAGGGGCTTGTACGTGAGCAGCGGGCAGCCAAGTGTGGAAGGGCACTGATGGGAGTTTGACGAGGAACCCTAGCATCAACATCACGAAGAGAACCTTTTGCATACTTTCGCCAAGGAACCACATTCCGTTTGCGTTTGCAGATTGGGAGTGGCTGATGAGGGTTGGAATGTCAAAGGTACGGCCAGTCCATGTGCCCGAGTATGTCAGAGCAGAATCGGGTTGTAAGAAATACATTGTAATCAATCCAAGCAACATCACGACAGAGGCTGTGAAGGTGTAGATGAAGAATTTCTGAGAAGCGTACTTTCGGTCTTTTCCACCCCACTTGAGGATGAGGAAGAACATAGGTATGAGTGTTAATTCCCAGAAGACATAGAACATGAACAAGTCCAAAGCGACAAAGACACCAATCAAAGCACCGCCCATCATTAGAATAAGTGGGAAATAAACCGAGGCATTCTTTTCGTTCCATGTTGCTGCAATTGTAATGGGAAGGAGGAAGGTTGTTAGCCAAACCATTGGGAAAGAAAGAGCGTCCATACCGACACTCCAGTGAATCCCAAGCGATTCAATCCACACATAGCGGTGCTCAAAATTAAACGAGCCAAAATTCATCGTGGTCCAATCTGTCATATTGTCCATTTGACCAAAGAACATCATGGTGGTCACGCCGAGCATGATGAAGGACACGATGAGGGAGACCATACGGATGGACGGCCCCAACTTCTCTCGTGCAGCGGCAGACATATTTCCTATGAAAATAAGCAACACGATACTGCTGATAAGCGGTAGTCCAACGAGTGGTATCGAGATCCAGTCTATTCCTGTGGTCATGCAACCACCCCCCAGATGAGACCAAAGAGAACGAGTGTTCCAACCGCCGCCATTAGAATGTAATCACGAGCAGAACCAGTCGTCAGTGCACGAAGTTTCGTTGAAAGTTGTTGAGAAGTACGTTCAATGGTCTTGATAGTTCCATCGATAACGACGGAGTCGGCCTCTGCAGCCTTGAAAGAGAATGCAGCAACAATCTTGAGCATAGCAAGGTCGTAATAATGGTCAAAATAGAGCCTGTTGCTCAATGCTGTAGCAAGGCTGGATTCACTGAGTGGCGAATTGTCCCAGTTGTAACGCCCCTTGATGAGGGCATTGAGGGCAAGAACTGGCGTGAACCATGGCTTAGCAACTTCACCGTCGTCCAATTTGCCACCGTACAAAGACAATGCAAGTCCTGGGCCTACAATCGCACCAAAGAATAAGGCAACATAGGAAAGGATGAGGAAGAAAGAATCGTGATTGGCAAATGCATGCTCCATTTCGTGTAAGAACCCGTCAATTAGGGATTCGTGCAACAGTTCTCCTTTAGACTCTGGAGCCCAGTGAGTGAAGCCCATACTGGCGAGAATAATTCCTGAAAGTGTGACGAATGTAAGGATGAAAAGAGGTGTCTTAATCCAGGTATTGGTTGGGCCGACATGAGCTGCAACCTCTCCCTTTGGAGAGCCAGCAAAAGTCTTGAGCCACATTCGAGACATGTAAAATCCAGTCATACCAGCGCCTAGAAGAACGCATAGGGCGGGATACATGAAGCGGGGGTCATCTAGAGCGACGCGCCATGTGTTAGCGATGATTCCTTCCTTGGACCAAAATCCACCGATAAGAGGGAATCCCATAATGGACAGTGACCCAACGAGCATAGCCGTTGCAGTAATAGGCATCTTGGAAGCCAATCCTCCCATGTTTTCCATGGATTGTGCATCAAATTCTTCATGATGGTCGTCGTGACCATGTTTTTCCTCAATGAGAATGCGGCTGAGTGTCAAATCAAGTTCGGGTACGTTGATTTTGCCGTTTCCATCAATGTCAATGGCCTTCATGAGTGGTTCCATTTCCCACGGTGGAAGGTCTGCAATCTCAGCACCTTTGAGGGCTTCTTTGAATTCGTAGGTATCAATCTCTCCTGAACCGTCCAAATCAATGGATTTGAAGAAATCAAATGCTGTTTGCTCCTTTTCTTTGAGATAGTGTGCAAGCATAACCAATTCTTTCGGGCTCAAGTCGTCATGGTGCAAATGGTGGTGTGCATGGTGTACTTCGTGAATCACAGCACCACTTGCCATGAAGAGCATTCCTTTGGCCATGGCGTGGTTGAATAGGTGGAAAAGGGCAGCGCCAAAGGCGACGATCACAATGCCATGTTCAACTTCATGTCCTGCACCGTGCCAGTGAAGGGTGTTGGCCAAGTAAAGCGCAGCACCAAGTCCGGTGAAGATATATGCCAATTGCGACATGGTAGAATAGGCGAGGACTTTCTTGAGGTCTGTTTGCACAAAGGCAATCGCTGCAGCCATTACTGCGGTTGTTCCACCGATAGCAGCGATGATGAAGGCAAGGTCATCAAGTTGACCGAACATGTGCTCGGAGCCAAAGAACGGGAACATACGAGCCACAAGATACAGACCAGCGTTAACCATGGTTGCTGCGTGAATAAGAGCAGAAACAGGAGTTGGCCCTTCCATAGCATCAGGTAGCCAAACATGGAGTGGGAATTGGGCAGACTTACCGACTGCACCAATAAACATCAAGCCGAGAGCCCATGCCAAACTAGAGGGGTCAACCTTTGCGATGTTTTCATCATTAAACACGTAAGCATAATCGAGATGTCCGTCAAAGAGCGTCCAAAGCATGGCCAAGCCGACCATAAGGAATACATCGCCAACGCGGGTTGTTAGGAAGGCCTTCTTGGCTGCATAGGCTGCACTGGGTCGCTCGTAGTAGAACCCAATAAGAAGATAGGAACAAAGACCCATCAATTCCCAGAAGATGAACAGCCAAAGGAACGAGTCGGCCAATACCATACCGAGCATACCAGAGCAGAACAAGACGAACTCAGCATAGAAGCGATGATTTCTGTTGTCGTTAATTGGGTCGGTATTCATGTAGCCTATGGCAAAGGTGTTGATGAGTAAACACAGGAATGAGGCAACGAAAAGGAGGACTACGGTGATATGGTCAATATGAACTCCGAATCCAAATACGACCGTTTCGGTTTCAGTACCAGATTTCCACATGCTTGAAGTGAACCAAGTCCAATCAGTGAACTCGTCCATGCCTGAAAAACTGCCAATGAAATCCTTGATGAGCCACAGAGATAGAAGGAGGCTGGCTCCCATGATAACAAGGGCGATTAAACCGCCTTCCTTGACGGTATTCTTCCAAAATGGATTGCCGTTGAAAATCTTTCCAAGGAACAGAATCACCGGGAAGGCCAACATCGGCAAGATGAGGATAAGAGGTGCGTATTCAACCGCACTGCTGTGAATGATTACTTCAGAACTGCTTGTACTACCCATCATATCACCTCAGTTCTTCAGGACATTTATGTCGTCCAGTGTAATCGATTCATGTTGCCCATACATTGCCAAGAAAATTGCGAGCCCAACTGCGACTTCACTGGCCGCAATAGCGATTGCAAAAATGGTGTACACCCAACCGGTAGCATCACCATGATGGATGGCTGCAGCGGCAAATTGCATATTCGCAGCGTTAAGCATCAATTCAATGCACATGAGAACGATGATGGCATTTTTGCGAGTGAAAGCACCAGCAAGTCCTATGACGAACAACAGTGCTGAAAGACCTGAAACCCATGCTGGATCAATCATTCTTCTTCACCTCCAAATTCCCAAAGTAGATTTTCCATTCGCTCGTCACGAACGAGGTAAGCGGCACCCATCATGGCCATAGCCATGAGTAAACCAAGAACTACTAGGGCTAAGCTCCATTCGTTGAGCATTGAACTTGCAAGGTCACTTGTCGTTGGCGTAGTAGTGGCCTCTTTCTCCCAGACCTTATCATTGTTGACAATAGCAACCAAAATGAAACCAAGAGCAACAAGACCAAGACGGGTAAACAAGGAAAGGAACTTCATTCAAAGTCCTCCTCAAGAATTTGACGACGTGTGAGCATGATACCAAAGAGTACCACCAAACCTACACTCGCCAGATAGACAAGAATCTGTATGGCGGCAAGGAATTCTGCTCCAAGCAGAATGAAAATCCCTGAAACTGCCATGAAACAGAAAATAAGCGAGAGCATTGAGTGGGCAACCCGTTGTGCAAAAATAAGGCCCAGCGCACCGCCGAGCGTAATTGCAGCAAAGAGGAAGAACACGCCAGTTTCAGCAGCACTCGCTATATCCATCTCAAGCATCCCCCTTTGCAGATTGTTTGGCAGCCTTCTTTGCTCGCTTGGTGCGCTCCTTTGAAGCACGCTTGGCAAGTTCTGCATCAACTGCTTCTTGATGAACTCCAGGCAAAACTCGAGTTCGTGAAGCGTCAAACCATAGGTCTTGGCGAGTAAAGCCCGACATGCCATCGTATTCGTTGGTCATGAAGAAGGAAGTGAAGCCACAGGATTCCATGCACAGACCGCAGAACATACAACGTCCAAGGTCAATACGTCCCGAAACAATTTGGTCGTCAGCCGGTCGAAGTTCATCTTGAGAAATAATTGCTTCTTCTCCAGAATCGTTCCATCGAACTGTAGCAGTATCTCCGGAGAGGTCAAGCACTTCTGCAAATCTCCACTCATCAGGAGCAGGGGCGTGAGCCGTTACGAGGTTGAAATCTCCCAAATCAGCCTTGACTTCTGGCTTTTCAACAGCGGCATATTTTCCGACTTCAAGTTCCATACCCAAGCCGCCGTCTTCTCCCTCTGCAGAGTCCATTATGTCAACACGCAACTCTGTGGTCATGTGAAGACAATCGTTCGGGCAGATGTTAACGCACATCTTGCAAGCAGTACAGGTTTCCCAAATAACCCCGATCCGTCCGTTGTAGTTTCCTGGAACGAAGAGCCAAGGCTCCATGTCTTCGAGACGTTCGTAGGGGTATTGGACGGTTTGGGGCTTCCAAAGCGTTGGCTTCAGGTCCGAAGTCACACGGTCTGGGGCGAATTCCTGACGAGATATATCGTTCATCGTAGCAGAGGAAGCAGCACGTGCCCGACTTCCATCATCCAAAAATTCCGGATGGGATGTGTTGTGGTAGTCGCCTAGTTTCTTTCCGAAGCGCTTACCGATAAACGGGAAGGTTCGAAGAGCGGTGATCAAAGTAATCTTGAACGGATACCAAAATAGGTTTCTAAAATTCGGTTGTGCGTGTGGATGCATTGGCATGGTTTCACCTCACTCCTGCCCCGGGACCACTGTTCCCGCAGGCTCTACTGTATGCACATGGAACATACGCTCCTGTGCAACAGATTTGTCTTCATCATTGAGATAGATCCAGAAGATTCCGAGCCAGAACAATGTGGTTGCGATTGGTACGAAGTACGGGATGCCAAAGGCGTCCCATGCCATTCCACCCGCTACATCGTTTTGTGCAGACATTTCATCGGGTTTGAACAAGTAAAGGCGATAGACTAGGGAAAGAACGACCTGAAGCACCGCGAGAGGCAAGAGCATTCTCCATCCAAATTCTAGAATTTGGTCGGTTCGGATTCTTGCAAGAGAGAATCTGGCCCAAACGAACACAATGAGGAAGACAAGCCACGACTTGATTAGGGTCATCACGGCGCCAGGAATCAAGAGATAAAGTCCACCAAGGCCAAGGAATTCAATAGAACCAATGGTTCCTTGGAAGGGCAGGTGCCATCCACCAAGGAAGAAGTGAGTGAAGAGGAAACAAGCAGCGTATGTGCGAATATATTCTGCCATGAAGAGCATACCAAATCGCATACCGCCGTACTCAGTCCACCATCCTTCAACAAGTTCGGCTTCTGCCTCAGGCATATCAAAAGGCACACGTTCAACTTCTGCAATCATCGTGATAAGGAACAGTGCTGCACCAAGTGGCATTAGGAATATATTCCATGAACCTGCTGAGTGCTGGAAGTGGATGCTTTCAATGATGTTGAATGTTCCAGAAAGAATGGCAACAGATAACAAAGTGAGCAAAAGAGGGATTTCGTAAGCAGTAAGTTGTGCTGCTGAACGAATTCCTCCAATCAAGGTATACTTGTTGTTTGAAGACCACCCTGCGAAAAATACTCCGATTGGGGCGATTCCGAATATGGCGATAGCATAGAGGATGGACAAATCGGGGTTAGTGGCGTAAATGCCACTTGATAATGGAATCATTCCCAAGATGAGGAGTGTAGAGGATACAATAAGGAATGGTGAAACTTCGAAAATCAATTTATCGGCACGCTGAGGGACCATGTGTTCCTTGACAAGGAACTTCATTCCATCGGCGACATTCTGGAAAAATCCTGGGAATATGGTCTTCCCCATCCATGAACGGTTATTCACACGGTCAACTGTTGCGAAGTTCTCATCTCGGTTTCCGAACTTTTTGTTTAGCCATTTATTGATGGCCCCCACGGGCTTTCCTGCTCCAAAGGGCAACATATTCCACCATTCACCAGCAGTAACGCCATTTTCTCCGACCCACAAGGAACGTAGTGCAGTTGTTGCCCCGTATCGGTCTTGCATACGGGCCACGGCCTTTCGTTCAATCCAGAGAATTGCGAATTGAGAGAAAAACAGCATCAAAAACACGATATTGACCACTGCAAAGGTTCCTGCCGCGAAAGAGATGCTTGATGCACTTTCCTCCGCAGCCGTACCGTCCAAGAGTTTGATGATGTTTGAACGGAATGCCCCTTCCTTGTCTAAGAAGAATCCTACCAAATCGTACTTGTCATCCATCTTATCACCTCAACGGTCGGTCTCTCCAATACACGGGTCAAAGCTGCCCATAATGGCTGGGATGTCGGCTATCTTGTAGCCGATCATGGTCTTTGCAACGTAAGGAATAGTGATGAACATAGGTGAGCGAATGGACAAACGGTACGGGTTCTTACCTCGACTATCGCCACCACCTTGAATGTAAAACTTGGATGCTCCACGGGTGCACTCGTAGTTAGAAAACCCTGTAGCACCTTCTGGGGCCCGGGTTGGAGCCTTGGCTAGAATCATTTCGTCGCCATTGGAGTAATTGGTATTCTTGCCACCAGGTATTTTCTCAATAGCGTCAAGAATCATCCGGCAGGACTGCCGCATTTCTTCCATTCGAACACGGTATCGGTCATAGCAATCTGCTCCCTTGACCGAAGTTGGTTTCTCAACTGCAGGCTCCCAATCAACTTGGTCGTAAACGGAGTACGGATGAGCCCAACGGGCATCGTAGTTCACGCCCGCAGCACGAATATTCGGGCCAGAGACACCTGCATTGACCATGTCTTCAGCATTGGCGTAGCCTACGCCTTGAAGGCGAACAAGCCAAATGGTGGATTCATCAAGCATCATTTCGTATTCTTCAATACGCTTTTCGAACAGTTTGACCTTTGCGATAAGTCGGTTAGCAAAACCAACGGGAATATCACGCTTCACGCCACCGATTCGCGGGTAGTTGTAGTGCATTCTAGAACCGCCCAATTCTTGGAGTAAATCAAGGAACATCTCGCGGTCTCGCATACACCAAGTCATCAATGTGAGGCTTCCAATATCAGGGCCATATGCTCCCAGCCACATTAGATGGGATGCCAGACGCTGACATTCTGCTGAGATTAGGCGGATGTATTCTGCACGCTCTGGAACTTCAACTTCCAGTAAATCTTCGGCTGCATAAATGTAGGAATTAGCCCACGTCATTGCACTAACATAACACAGACGGTCGCAATAGGGGGTGATTTGAGTGAAATCTCGGGATTCTGCAATCTTCTCGACCCCGCGGTGAATGTAGCCGAGTTCGGCTTCAGTATCCACTACAGTTTCACCGTCTACCTTGACGCGTAATGTCCAAAGTCCGTGTGTCATTGGGTGCTGAGGTCCCATCGTAATCCACATTTGTGCCATGATATCACCTCACTTAACCCGGCCCTCGTCGGTTGGTTTACGACCAAAGCCTTGGGCGTCGTCGTACATTTCATTGAAATCGTGATAGCGCAACTTGTGTTGCTTTTGAAGAGGATGAAATCCTTCCGGGCTGTCATGAGGATTCAAAACACGGTGCATGTTTTCATGGCCCTCAAAACAAATTCCTACTAAATCCCAAGTTTCCTTCTCGTTCCAATCCGCACCGACCCAGATATTTTGAACACTCGGGACTGAAGGTTCGTCGCCCTGTGGGAGCGTAACGATGATTTCAAATTCAAGAGGAATGTCAGAACCAGTAAGTTTTGAAGCAACATGAACGGTATTGGTGAAGGGTTTCTGGTCAACAACTGGCTGGCGCATGAGATGGTAGACAACTTCCCATCCTCGGTCTGCTCCGCCATCGGGGTAATGCGTCCCCGTTACCATTGAACAATAGTTCGCACCGTGGTCAAAGCGAAGTGACTTTGCAACGGCCGGCCAATGCTGAGGGGGGCAATGAATACGTACAAATGCCATTTTGAACGAGTTGGAATGGTGTTCTACCGTAGAAGAAACATCTGAGCCACCAAATCGCTTGGATAGGGTTGCAACACAGGTTTCCGCAGCGGAATCGCTTTGCTCGTTACTGACACGCATTCCCATGTTCAGTCCTCTCCGACAATGATTGGCTTCTCGCCCTTTCGTCCGCTGCTTGGTGCTGCACCAATTCGAATAATTTTCTCACGAAGCAATCCAAATCCATCGATTAGGGCTTCGGGGCGTGGCGGGCATCCTGGAATGTAAACATCCACAGGAATAACGGTGTCAACACCTTCAAGAATATTGTAAGATTGAAAGTAAGGTCCGCCAGAAATAGCACATTCGCCCATAGCAATGCAATACTTTGGCTCAGGCATTTGTTCCCATAGGCGAACGACCTTATCAGCGAATTTCTTTGAAATCGGGCCGTTGACAAGAAGGACATCGGATTGGCGAGGAGAGGAACGGAACAGAACTCCGAACCGGTCACCGTCAAAACGCGGCGTTGCTGCTGCTGCCATTTCAATGGCGCAGCACTTAATTCCCAAGTGGAGTGTGAAGAGAGATTTTCTTCCTGCCCAGTTGAAGTAACGGCCGGCAAGAACGCTCAAAAATTGCTTGATTTTAGTTGCTTTTAGAGCTTCATCGGTCACATCTCCGACCATCTCAACAAGCGCGCGGCTGTTGAATGCTGCATAATTTTCATCTTGACCTGCCATTTCATTCACCTCAGATGTAAATGCGACCTCGCTTGCGGAATACATACCAGACTCCAAGAGCCATTGTTGCAAAGAAAATTCCGAGTGTGATGAGTGCTCCTGTAGCCTCAGCTACAGCCGTGGTGCGGTCAGTGACATCTGCTGCAGTGGCGTCGGATGCCACCATTCCACCAAGCACAAGGAACATGAAGGCAACATCAAACACAAGGAAGATGATGGCGTACCAGTAATATTGGAAGTGGAATTGAATCATCGCATCGCCAACCGGTTCACTCCCACACTCAAAGGTGGTAAGGCGGCGAGGGTAGAGGCTGTGGTCTCTTTCGTATCCCTCAAGAAGATAGGAACGAGTAATGTGAGGGCGGGCTGGATCAACCTTGGGCCGCACAACCCATGTGATTAGGAAATTCGTCAAAGGCATAATTATGCCCAGAATCGTTAGGAATCCAATAGAAAGATATTCACTGGGTACCGATTCAATTCCCGACATGTTGACACCTTCGGAGAAAGCATACGCTCTCTGTTCTTTCCGAATTGAGCCACCTCAATAAGCGTTGGCTAAGGCCATAAAGAAAAATTGGCCATATTGCTGGTTTTTTTCTTCGCCGAAAGAAAGTTTACGAAATCAAAAAGTGGCTCGCAGCCGCCTCATTTCAATCTCTTCTAATTAGGAAGAGCAGCAAAAGAACAACAATGACGGTCGCGCCTATTGCCTGAACCTTTGCATTGCCCGCCAAGTCCAACATTCCAGAAGCAGGTTCACCTTGTACGATAAATTCTAAATTTTGCCGGTCAAGAACGCCAGTTTCTGTTGGTTCCGCGGAAAGAGTGAATTTGTATGTGTCAGAAATTTCAGCACCGAAAGGTGCTCGGATGGTCACATTAACATACAAACGTTCACCTTCATCGACCATACAAACCAGTTCAT
>DASCRS010000071.1:0-3687 GCA_034402455.1 Candidatus Poseidonia sp.
GCCATTTCGTCCATTCCAACTTCGACTGCACAACGGGTGTTTACCGCTCCGTGGCCCCTCATAGCACCAGATGCTGGCTTATTGGTCCAAACACGAGCGCCTGTGTAATGGAATGAACCCAATTCGTAGGGAGCGGTTGCAAGAACGCCGTTGTAATAGGAAGTCACGTGACCGAACGATGCAAAACCACCACCATCGATAAGCGCGTCGATATCAAATCCAGAAATGCGACCTTCTTCGTCGGCCGTCATTTTAACATCAATATGAGAAGGGTGGCGTCCTCGATTAATCCAGTAAACCTCTTCTCGGTCAAAGGTAATGCGGATTGGCCGCCCTGATTTTCGGGCAAGGATTGCAGCGCACATCTCATGCGGGAAGGGGTCGGATTTGCCACCAAATCCACCTCCAACAAAAGTACGTACCACATTGATTTGATGCATTGGGACCTCAAGAACAGTTGAAAGTGCTCTATGGGTATAGTGGGGAACTTGCTGGGGCGTGTACAATTGCAGCCGACCATTTGGGTCCCAGTGGGCTACCACAGCGTGAGGTTCAGTGAATCCATGATGAACCCCAGCCATGGTCCATGAGCCGTGAGAGGAGGCATGTGGTTTCTTGACCAAAGAACGGTCGCCAAATTCTTGGAATACGCGCTTCTGTACATTAGTCCGAGCCAAATGGTACTTGCCGCGCCAGTGAATGGGCTCGTCTTGGTCTTCAAGACCCTTTTTTGGATCAAAAACGGGCTCAAGAATTTCCCACTCAATGTCAAATAATGAGAGCGCTTCAATAGCAGTAGCCTCGTCAACAGCAGCAACACAAGCCACTAAATCACCAACATGGCGTACCTTTTCAACAGCCATCGCGTGTTCGTCTTTAGTTACTGGAAGAACTCCAAAACGATTGGGAGCATCTTCTCCTGTCGCAACTGCAAGCACCCCAGGGAGAGCTTCCACACGTGTTGTATCGATTGATTTTATTCGTGCATAATGATGCGGTGAGCGCAGAATCTTGCCAATAGCCTCACCTTGAAGGCGAACATCGTCGCCGTACCATGCTTGGCCTGTGACCTTAGCATTAGAATCAACCAATGCCATGGGCTTGCCCACGGCCGTTCCGGTTCGGTCTCTGTCATGAATGTGAGCACCTGCTGGCTTTGCCTCTCGCCCACCTACAGTTTCTGGAATGAAATCCAAATCACGAGGACGCATTTCTGGTTCGGAACCACCTGAACCCGGTGGAGGAAATGCCTGCTTGCCCGCCACACGCTTTCCATCACGACGCTGGCTGCCTTTGCCAGAACCGGGTTGTTGACGATAACTTCCCATGGCAATCACTTCGCATGCCCTGGAGGCATCGTGGGGTCTTCAGGCCCAGCGGGATGAGGGTCGGGGTGAGGGTCACTTGTAGGAGTTGTAGTTTCGCCCTCGCCTCGCTGGAGTGCGGCTGCTTCTTCGATGGAATCAATGATTTGCTGATATCCTGTGCAGCGGCAAAGATTGCCCTCAATAGCTTCTGCAATTTCTTCCCGACTAGGGTTGTCGTTATAATTGAGTAAAGCCTGTGAAGCGATCATGAATCCAGGTGTGCAAAAGCCACACTGAGAGCCACCATGAGTTGCAAAACAAGTTTGAATTGGCGCAAGATGAGCACCTTCTGAAAGCCCTTCAACCGTCAAAATTTCTGTATTCTTCACCTGACCAGCGAGAGTCAAACATGACAATTTTGGAACTCCATCAATCATAACGGTACAACATCCACAGGTGCCAAGGTCACATCCTCGTTTTACACCAAGAGTTCCAACTTTGTCACGCAGAACATCAAGAAGAATTGCATTGGATGGGGCTAGAACTTCAACGGGGCGCCCATTGACAATCCCAGACCAACGTTCGCTGGTTGCAGAGGGAGTCATTGCGATGTGCTCTTTCCCAACCATGCTCGTCCCTACCTTGCCGTTAGCGTCCCACTCTTTGATAATTCGGGGTAGTTTTTTTCAAAATGCTTTACTTACTCCTCTTGTAGCCATCTAGAATTACCCGATGGATTTCTACAATCTGATTCCGCTTCTTCCAAAGCATTTCTCAATACCAAACCGTGATACACTTTGATTCTCTTTTCCTTGACATGAGAATTAACAACCTTCTCAATTTCATGTAATTCAGAAATTGTCATCGCATTCTCGATACGGTCCAAGCAACGCAAAAACTCATTGCGGCGTGAAAAGAATATTCCAAGATAAACTGGGATGAGCAATAGAGGAATGACCAGTTCTTCAAAGACAATTTCCATCACACCAGAAACTGAAAATTCCATACTGTCTGCATTGTACTCAAGACTAAATGAGTCTGCATTTAGTCCTCCAGCGTAAAATATTCCAGTGCCGATGCCAAAATAAAGCGTGAAAGGTGTCTCTTCTTCATCGTAGATGTCCGAACCTCGGTCAAGTTCAACCTCATCTGGCCAGCCATCGTTGTCATTATCATGGTCCAAAACATCAGGTATCGTATCTTGGTCAGTATCAAGAGGTGTGGATTCTGCATTGAACGGGTCGTAAAGAATCGTACCCGAAGATGCTGAACGTTCCATTTCATTTCTAATCCCATCACCGTCTGCATCATCATCATATTCATCGGGCATGAAATCTCCATCAATATCTGAACATCCCTTCAAACGAATCCGGCTTTTCCCATATATGTAGGGACAATTATCGGATTTCTGATGGTTGCTTTGATCTGCGTATCCATCGCCATCAATATCCGACCATATCTCTGGGTCTTCGGGCCATACATCGACTTCATCATCAATTCCATCGCCATCCATATCTGAATCTTCTTCATCGCCAATTCCGTCGCCGTCCAAATCTCGGTGCTCTGTTTCGTCATCTGGGAACGCATCTGCTCCCATTGATGTATTCCAAGAAGAATCGGGGTCAGACCAACCGTCGCCGTCCGTGTCAAGGCATCCAGTTCGGTCTTCGGTAGAATTCCCTTCCGTTTCACAGGATGGGGGCGTGTCTTGCGCCATTACTCCCGCTGGTGAAAGCAATAGAATGAGCGAGAAAAGGCATACTCGCGCCGTAGCCCATTGATTCATGTGACTCTGCTAAACGACCGCCCATATGGCTTTATTGCATCCGGCTGTACGGGAAAGGTTTCTAAGAGGAGGCTCGCAACCAAATTCCATGAAACATTTTGCTCTTATCGTTTTGATGACCCTCCTAAGCAGTTCTCTTGCAGGATGCACCTCAAGTGAAACGGAGGAAAAAGAGTCCTTTCCTGTGTTTTCCTCATTAGCCGATAATGAAGAAATCTACGATAACCAAAAAATGAGCGGTAGCCCCTATATTGTTGTCTTTTCTGCTGAATGGTGCAACAGTCCTTGTTTCACAACAATGCATGCGATTTGGAATACTCAAGCAGAACTTCCTGTATTGGTTATGTCAACTGACCCTGCTGAAAACGCAACTGGCGTCACATTGTCAGACTGGCATGATTCTGCAAACGCACATGACGATGATGGCGATGATAAAGGAGTCTATCTCACAACATATGCATTCATGAAAGGACATGAAGCGGGTGCAACTTTAGGAATTGACAAGCCAGGTTCTGTTGTTTTCGTTAACGATGTAGGTGAGATTACTTATCTTCACGAAGGGCGAATGGACGATACCGTTGAAATCATGAAGCG
>DASCRS010000072.1:0-8423 GCA_034402455.1 Candidatus Poseidonia sp.
CAATGTATTGAAAGGGGGAGTAGTTGCGGTGTTCTCTTCATCGATAATTTGGATTCTTTCTCCCTCAATGTTGCCGACGCCATCGCTCAGTCTGGACATGATGTTACCGTCCTCTCTGGACGAAGTCAAAAGGCAGAAATGTGGTCCGAACCTTCTGCACTGTTTGACCTTCTCGAACGACTTCAGCCAACTCATATCGTTCTCGGGCCAGGACCTGGTACACCTGAAGATGTCCCGTTGACTCTAGCACTCGCGCATCACGCTTTGGCCGGCCAACTAGTTGTTCCCATTCTTGGTGTTTGTTTAGGTCATCAAGCTCTTGCCCTTGCTGACGGCATGATGGTGATTCCATCGCCAAACGGGCCAGTTCACGGCGTTCCTGTTCAAATTGAACATGATGCCACGGGTATCTTTGAAAATTCAAAATCTCCTTCAGCGTACACCAGATATAATTCACTGATTGTAAAAGAGCAAACCAACCATTCCTTGATTATCAACGCACGAGAAGTCGGTTCTTCTTTGATTATGGGATTCCATCATCCAACCTTCCCAGTCCACGGTATTCAATTCCATCCTGAATCAATTGGCTCTCCAGAAGGAAGAGCGCTCATTCGGGAATTTCTTCGGATTTCATCGGATGGTTGAAGAATCCCTTGCCGTTGGACAACATGAGGGAGCACCATGCCAGCATGCCGACACTGTGGAAGCACCTACCCCCGTGAATTTTTCATTCATGGAAACGGACCTCGTGCACAAGTCTGCGCTCGGTGCGGCCTAGAACGTGGGCTAGTAACCGAGGAAGAAGTCCCAAATCTATTCGATAAGCAACTTTCCAATGCTCGTTTCTCTACCGTTGCACGGCGTTACAGTATTTTCCTCTACATCCCTTTTCTGTGGGCACTATGGGGATTTGCCCTCTCTAATGTCGAACCATGGGGGCTCTTTTTCCTTGGTTTGTTGATTCTTCTTACCGTACTAGCGCCAGTCATCTTCATCTATCGTGGTGGAAAATACTCTAGTGACATGGCACGGCTGACTCCAGCATACGAGCGCCCTAAAGGCCACTGAATCACGATTTGGCGTGAATTTTGAGAACATCTCCATCGGACATCTCATGCTCTGCTCCAACAATTCGGCGTGTCTTTCCATCAACGCCGCGGATGAAACCATCCCCTAAGTCGCTATGGACATGGTAAGCCAACGCCTTGGCTTGAATTCCTGAAGCAACCACAAAAGCATCAGGTAGAATTTTCCCATCGCCATCAATCCAGTGTGTTTCATCTTGAACGGGATAGACAACGATTTGATTGAGCATTTCAAATAAAACCCTGTCAAGCAACCGTGCAACTCCAGTTCCATTTGCTGACTGAATCCGCTCAAGCATGTGATTTAGAGCCTTCATTTGCACTTCATTCAACTCTGCTGTGTCGTTAATTGAAAATGATGGTTCACCGGGATGATATGTGATGATGTCCGCTTTTACCGCTCTTCGAAGGGCTAACTCAACATCTGCCATACAAGGTTCAATGGAATAAGATGATAATTCATCAATAACTCCTTCGGGGGCAATATCCCATTTATTCGCCGCATAGGCAACGGGGAACAATTCCTGACGCAAGGTAGACGCCAAGGAATTGAGGACGTCGTCGCCCCATTCCCATGGTTGCCCTTCTGGCTGTTGGTCTAGATGGAATTGTAGCATCGCCTGTTGAACAAGTTGGTGGGTCGCTCCCAGTCCACTCAAGCGTTCTTGAACAAATGAGGTTAGCCCTTTGTCCCCTTCTGCTTGGACCCGCCGTACTCCTCTAATCCATCCGTCGTGAAGGATCCCTGCAATCCACGCATCAAGTTCTTCTTCTAAGAAAGATATCTCGTTCTTCATCGATGCAAGCGCCTCATCCTTTGATGAAGCGCTACCAAGGAATTGTCCTTCCAAGTCGGTCGTTCCAGCAGCATCAACAACTTGAATCAAAACATCTGAATTCGCGAGATCTGAAAGGAAGGCGTTTCCCCTTCCTCTTCCTTCACTGGCGCCAGGAACCAGACCGGCGACATCAACAAGCGCAACGGGCACAAAGCGCCTGTGGCCGACACACGAACCTGTACGTGGCTGACATAGACTCCCTTTTCGGGGGTCGTCGGGTGACATGGGATCAAGGCGTCCTTCACCTTCCAACTTTGCTCGCAATTCTTTGCAAGGACATGCTAGACGGGCCTCGACAAAGGCAACCCCAATGTTAGGGTCAATGGTACAGAATGGATAGTTTGCAATATCTACTTGGGCGAGGGTCGCTGCACTGAAGAATGTTGATTTCCCAACATTGGGTTTGCCAACTAGGCCAATGCGCACCGTCATCACGCCCGGAACTGCCCTCATTCTTCCTCGGAACTAGCCGAAGGAATGATGTCGTAGTCGCGCTTGATTTGAGCGATAGCGATATCAAGCTCTGGAAGATTCAATTCCCCATCACCATCAAGGTCCATACTCTCCATCAATCCATCCGCTTCAACGGCTGAAAGTGCATCGATTTCTGTGGCGCGTAGAGCAGTGAGGAATTCTTCGCCATCAACCTTGCCTGAGGCGTCCAAATCCATAGAGCGAAACAAGTCAAAGACAGATTGGCCATTGTCGGCAAGGTACTGAACAAGTTGAATCATTGCCTCTGTTGGCGCTTTGGGAGGGAATTCGGTAATTTCATCGTTGTGAAGTAAAGATTCCACAGCAATAATGGTTGAACCGCCTTCGTGTTCTTCGGTTTGGTTTACAACCAATTCTGTGTCAACTCCAACACCTCGCCCGATGAGAGAACGGATTGTTGTTGAAGTTCCTGCTACGAGCGTGTAAGTAGTAACATCTGAGGTAGCATCTGCCTTGAAAGAGCGCCCAACGGAGGAGATGCCTGTGCGAATAGTTACGAGAGTCGCGAGGATGGCACCAATTCCAAGAAGATAAAACATGGCTGCCCCGGTAAGGAAGAACCCACCAGAGGGTGCGACAACATCTTCAATTCCCGACGTTGTGATGGCGTTGGTTGTAAAATCTCCAATAAGGAAAGTTACAGTTGAAGTGACTCCTCCTACAAGAACCATCCAAACGGCCAAGTTTGCTGTTGATGGAGTGGCCAGTGGTTTACTAACAGCCATAGGATAATTGGTAAACACAGCGGAAAGAATCAATAATCCACCAACGGTGAACATCATACCCATGTCCACGGTATATGCCATAGCGCCCAATTCACCTGTTCCTACAAAGGTGTCCATCGATGTGAAGTATCCTCCGATAGCGAAGAAGGGGAGCATAATGAAGGCGAACAAACCTGCAAGAGCACCTGGGTTCTTCACAATGGAATCAATACCATTATTGGCAGTTATCATGATGTTAATTGAGGCTGCAAAGATAGGAATCATTCCCAATATGAGAAGAATTGCTCCAAAGTTCATCACTACATTGGACCCTTCGGCCGAGGTCATGAAAAACGGAGGAATGGTGACAAATAATAGAAGCATACTTGCAGTGCGCATAGATTTTGACCAGATGGGTTGCTTAGCAACCATCGGCACTGTGTAATAACCAACTGAGAACATCAAAGCGAGAGGAACCCAGCCGTTTGAAACTCGCTCTCCAAACCACACCATTTGTGTAGCGTCGGTGAGTTCGCCAAGGAAAAGGTAGAACATCGCAAAAATCTTTGCGGTAAGAGCCATGATTAGGAACCACGAGCTTGTTGCAAGTTCTTGTTCATCACGGGCAGATACAGTCAGCAATACGTTGATGAGAACTGGAATCAAAAGCAACCCTACGGCTAAGGTTTCCAAACTAAGCAAGAGCGTGGAGATGACTGTTGATCCAGTATCAACATTGGCGAAACTGAAAATGAATGGAAGAAGGGCGCCCATGATTAGAACAACGGTCAGCAATAATGCGGTCATTGAGGCGTTACCTTCGCTTGCGAGCCGCCCATTACCATTTCGTGAAGCCGCGATAAGGCCGCCACCTACCAAGCCGTAAAGGAGAGAAAGTCCGAGTATGTTCATGGTTGCTTCTCTAAGAGATGAACCGTCATCGTAAGACCAGCCGATACTGGCAAGAGAATCAAGAGCCGTTGGGTCGTAGTTATGCCAAGCACCTAAGAATCCAAGAATTCCTGCAAAGACAAACCACACCATTCCAAAATTCATCCAAGTTCGCGAACCGCTGCCGTCTTTGTCATCAAAGATATCGATGAGGCCTGGCGGGTTCTTCTTTAGGATGAACATTCCAATTTGTTGGAATGCGTCGCCCATGTTTCCAACACCGCGTGCAAGAGATTGAGAAAGGAAGTAAAGCGAAGCAATAAGAATAAATCCAGCAATAAAAATCATTTCCATACATCACACCTCCATTATTCTGCGAGCACCTCGCCCACAAGCGTTGCAACGATCGCCCCAACTCCAACCAAGAAGCCGATGAGGTAGTACCAAATTCCGCTACCACCCAAATTTTGAACCAATGGAACAACTTCCCCGAGCAACGGAAGGTTGTCCCAGCCGAAGACATTTGCAAACAATGAATAAAGTCCCAAAAGGCCAATAAATAGTAGTGTGAAAATCACACGGGTTGAGGTTGGTTCTCCGATTCCTACGGTTGTATCTGGTATAGTTGTGGGATTTGACACGGGCCTCACCTCAAATTGACCCCATAGGGGTCATTACTCCGACTTGCCCTGCGGTCATAAACATTCACCATTCAATGTGACGGAAATAGACTTCCTACGGACCTCACGGTTCACGGTGAGCGTAGGGCGTTAAGAATCGGGGCTCGACGGGGCTTAGAAAGCCCCAAAGGAAGTGGTAACTGGCGCTCCAGCATCAATTCAGTTTGCCATTTTTCCTTACATTCACATTCCAATCCTTCAAACTCCAAAAGACTCCCCGATACAGCATAACGCTCTATGGCGGCGACAACTTCTCCATCGCATGAGCCACAATTATGCGAGCCTCTGATTTTTCCACCGGCAGTGGGGTGAACTATCAAACGGGATACTTGGTCCTCCTCTCCGTTCATTCCACCTTTTGGATGTATGAAGGGGTGGGCTCTTTCAATCATAGCAACAAGAGACCAAAGCCAAGGTGGGCGATATTCATTATGTCGGTGCAGACGGTCAATTACTGTACCTCGCTGAATGTTCATGGGATTAACTGAAATCTCATCTGACCGTTGCGCAACGGCCTCAATCCATTTGATGCTATGGTCCAAAGCGTCAGCCTCGCTCATGAACGGTGGTTTGAACATCAGATAGGTTTTGATTCTAAGATTGTGCGCTTCAAGATTCTTAACCGCTCGGTCCCATGAAGCGGTTGAAAATCCTTTGTTGACATGAAAACGAAGCACTTCATCATCATAGGCTTCAAGTCCGATGGCTACAGTGAATGAAGGATTGATTGAAGTTGCCCACTCAAGTTTGGCCTCTGTCAGTTGTTCACAACGACTCTCAACAATTAATTCCTTTTCCAACTCTGCGCAATCACGAAGAACTGTTTCTTGAAATTCAACAGGGATCTCTCGGTCCTCAAGCAATGAGCCTGAAGTGTAGACCTTGACCATGGCGTGGCCATCAAAATTATTGAGTTTCTCTTTGGCATGCGCCCATTGTGCATGAAGGTCTTCATTGGTTACATCATCCCGTGTATCGTTAAAATAACCGCAAAATGTACAGCCTGAAGACCACCACCAGTGGCATCCTTTCGTCCGCAAAATAACCGTGGCAGCAGTACAAGGAGTTCCGTCGGGCAAAGCCTCAGGCGTTGTGTAAACAGTTGCTGGTTCACTTGCATCCCACGATTGTTGTCGTGCCTTTGCCCATGGAGTATTAGCGGGAGCTTTGACCAAATCATGAATCCTAAGGCCTTTCTTGCCTTGTCCAAGAAGATGCAAATTGGACTGGTCAGTCATACGCTCCCCTGCTCTGCGGTCAACATGTGAGGTTTCAAACCACCGCAGCATTTTGAGACAAACTATTTTCGAAAAAGGACACTAAATGGCCACGATATGTCTCGGTTTGAGTCATCATTAACGTAACATGGGAAAGAACACCTGGTTCTTCACTATCAAAGTGTGAGATGGATGAGTGGTCAAACCAGCACTCGATGAAACCACCTTCTTTTACATTCTTCTTTGCCTCTTCACACATTGAATTTCCATGATGTATTTTGATACGGTAGTCGTCGTTGGATTGAGTGATAAACATGGAGCGGTTTCCGATATGCTTCGCTCCAGAAAGAGGTTCAAATTTGACAAGATTGTCTCCGCTCTGAATTTTTCCTGCAAAAACTGCTGCGTCTTTCAAAAAGGTTGGAAATCCAGCAAATTCCAATTCTTCGGAAATAATGCGGTCCATTGAAGAAAAGGGAGAATCCAAGAATACTGCCTGAATATCTCGCTCCTGGTCAAAAGCGATGGCTGTTGTCCCCGCGCCCAAAGAAATTCCCATGATGCCAATTGACGAAGCGGGTACATCTTTTTCCACCTGAAGCCAAGACCAAACGGCAAGAACGTCGCGATATTCTCGTTGACCAGCAGATACGAGGCCATCTTCAACGGTACTATCACCATGGTCTCTCAAGTCAAAAAGAATCACATTGAAATCAGCTTGATGCAGCATAGCCGCAGGAATTAGAACCTCATGATTTGCTTTGCATGAACGGATGCCATGAACAATAATTACCCAAGGGCGTGAAGCATTGTTTTCCATTACCCAAGCTGCAAGTGTTATTGGTTCATCTTGTACTTCAATCGTAGCATTTTCCCAACTATCAAACCAATAAGATTCCATATCCGAAGCAATGGTCTCGTTCTTTTCCATGATTCCTTCATCCAATCCTTCATCCCACAAATGTGGCGTGAAATTATCAGGGGTATTGTACGGGGCGTGGTCCGAACACTCAAGATTGCTTGCTGCAGCTTGTGTGTAGACTAAACTACCAAGTTGATAATAGATAATTGGCATACTACAAATAAGAAAAATCAGTATGGCTGGTATATTTCGTTTCAATCGACTCATTCTTCTTCCTCTCCTTTTGTACGAAACATTACGGTTGAGCCTGCTTGAACAAATACTCCCTTTGGAAAAGCCGCTTCTCCCGACTCTGCAGAGATAAGGTCGCAGGTATAGCGGTGTGCGGGAACGCGGACATCTACTCTTGACCCAAGGCGAATCATTCCGATTCGTTGCCCTCTGCGGACAGGGGTTCCTTCTCCTATCCATGGAATAATGGTACGAGCCAAGGCCCCAGAAATCTGTGTCAATTCAATCAATGTATCGTCGCCTAAGCGATATACGGAACGAACCCGTTCATTGTATTGACTCTCTTTTTTGTACGCAGGTGCGAAAGGTCCGCGTTTCATTCCTTTTCCAGCTCGATGTTCTAATCGTTCCAAAATTCCCTTTTCGGGGGCTCGATTTACATGCACATCAAGTGGAGACATGAATACGGCGACTCGGAGGACGTCGGATGCGTCTTCTTCGCCCTTCTTCACGGGCACATAACGCTGTTCAGTAGCAAATGATAATGGTTCATCAAGCGGTTTAGGAAACCAATCGCCTGTGATTTCATCAAAGTCAATCTCTCCTTTCTCCATTTCCAATTTTGATGGGCGGCGGCCCGTGGCACGTTCTCTGCGCACAAACATCACATGGCCGTCAGCAGGTGAAACCAGCACTCCTAGGTCACGAGGAATAGGGCGGTCAGGGTCACGCCAAAAATTTACAAAAAAGGCTGCAATCATCAAACATGATATCCCAAAGAGAGGGACCAATCCAAGAACTGGGTCGATGAGTGCGCCAACGAAAAGGGCACTTATGCCCATTGTGGTCATCAAAAAGACGGGGGCGTGGCCGCCGTGGGCCAAACCAGCCATATCAACACCTACTGTCCAGACCAGGGGTCTTCGCCATCGCTCCAAGAAGAGGCGGGCTCATCTTCAGCAGCTTCTTCTTCAGCAGCTTCTTCTTCAGCAACTTCTTCTTCAGCAGCTTCCTCTTCAGGGGTGGCTTCAACAACTTCAACAGGCGTTGTTGCTTCTGAAGCCTCTTCGGCTTCAGCCTCTTCGGCTACCATTTCTTCTGAGCGTGCTTGGACCATTTCATCCATACGCTCAATGAAGGCACGGGACATATGTTGAGACTTGCGTTCTGCTTCCACTGCGCGCTCAATCATCTCATAACGCTCCTTGATTGCCTTGTTAAGATCTTCAAAAATTTCCATATGGGCGACATACCAATCATCACGAGATTTCATCTCTGTAACTGCAAGTCGTAAGTCATTATCAAGTTCCTCGGCAATGCCGAAAACTTTGCCCAAGCGGTCCTTTTCACGAGAGTATTTTTCTTCCATCTTGTCGAGTTCAGGCTCTAAATGTTCAACGCGCTTGGATGCTTTTGTTG
>DASCRS010000073.1:0-7427 GCA_034402455.1 Candidatus Poseidonia sp.
CCATGCACCCCGGCGTTTACGCTGACCTACTTTCTGACAAGATGGCAGAACATGAATCTACAGCCTGGCTCATCAATACCGGTTGGTCAGGTGGCGCATATGGAGAAGGAAGTCGAATGAAAATCAAGTACACACGAGCAATGCTCAACGCCGCACTTGACGGTGATTTAAACGACGTTGAATACGTCACTGATGGTCGTTTTGGTTTTGAATTCCCAACGAGTTGCCCTGGAGTTCCTTCCGAAGTTCTTCAGCCGCGAAGCACATGGAGTGACGGTGAGGCTTACGATGTGACTGCCAACAAGTTGGCTGAAATGTTCAATGATAATTTCAAGCGTTATGAGGCGGGTGTTTCATCTGCCGTCAATGCCGCTGCGCCAGCCCCTATTGAGTGAACTTGGATTTCACGCATCGTTCCTTGATGCTTGACTTATCGCCTTGTTCTTACCTTCTCCTTGGGCAACTGGCGTAAGACCGTCCAGCAAAATCCTTACCGAAGAGTCTTCTTCGTGATTATTTTCCTTAATCTCATCTTCCGCTTGAAGTAAACGATACGCAATTGCTTCAAGCCGTGTGTCATCGTTGCCAATAAGTGCAAGTTCCATTGCTTCATCAAATAATTCTGCTGCTAAATGTGGGCGGTCAATAGCGAGCAGGATGCTACCTAAACGGTCCAGTGAATCGGCTCCTTCAAGTGGTGAAGAAGAAAGAATTGAGGCTGCTTTTTCAATACGTAATTGTGCATCTTCTTGCCGTTGTAAGAGCGTGGCTACAATTGCAGAAAGGACAAGAGAGGGGATGATTTCAACTGGTGTTGTTGTCGGTTGATTTGACGCTGTGTTGAGAAGGTCAAAGGAACGCTGAAGGTTGCCGTCGTAAAGAGCTAAGACTCCTAGTCTTCGCATGGCTTTACGTTCTGAGCCGACATCATCAACAAGTGTTGCAAGATGTAATGCTCGAACAAGATGTTCTCGGGCCTTCTCCATCTCACCTTGCATTCCCTCTAGTAAACCAAGTGCTGATTCGGTGCGGAGCAAACTTCCTGCCATGGCCCGATGCGCGAGTTCTGCTTGGGCTTCATCTAGTGGGGCGAGTCCCAATCCTACCTGTTCCAATACATCGGTGAGCAAGGTTTGTGTTGCGAGACGAGCCGCGGGAATATCGTCCTCAGCAGAAGTGCGCAACGACGAGAGGTGCTCATCTAACCGCTTGACTGGCGCGCAGATGGTGGGCAGATTACCAAGCGCTTCAAGGCGCTTGGATTTGATGTTATATCCTCGGATTGTTCGCGTCAAGTCGGCGATTAGCCGGCTCTCATCAACCTCGTTGGTGTCAATCTCATTTTCCTCAGCCATTGCATGAGCTGAAGCGAGTAAAGAATCGACCATCCATGTCAATTTTTTCTGGACGTCGTACTGGTCTCTTCTGCTGATAGCATATTTCATTTCAGATGCCCGCACGCGTCGTGACAGGCTGCGTAAACGTTCGTCTCGTCCCTCTTCCACGCCTCCATCGATAAGCCGTTCAATGAAAGTCGAAGGGGGGCATGTGGTAAAAGCAAGGTCTGCTATTTGTGCGGTAGTTGTCATTTTGAAATCGTCGGAAACCAAGACAACTTCCGCCCCATCTCCTCCAAGTTGATTCGCAAGAACCATGAGTGACAAATCAACGTCTTGAGGTGCTGCCTTTTCTCCGATTTTTGCTCCAAGTTTCCTCACCTCATCTTCGTCTACGGATGTTGAATGCAGTAATGGAGCAAATACCTTCAGAAGTTTGGGGCGCCCCGATATCTTACGCATGCTCACAGTAGCAATCTCGTCCTCTACTCCTGGAGTGATGAGTAATTTTGCTCCATTCAATGCGGCTGTAAGGTCTTCGACAACCCTGTCTTTTCCCTTTTGCCCTAAGTGAATGAAGCAGTTCGAATCAACAACCCAAGCATGGCCCATGACCACTGCTTGTGCAGCAGGGGCATGATTATTACTACTTCAAAGTGTGATGTTTTCAGGCGTCACGCGGGTAGAAAAACGTTGGATTGAACCATCCGATTCAATAAGAAATTTCTCAAAATTCCATCTTATGTCTCCAGAATAGCCATCAGCGTCAGCAACCTCGCTCAAAATTGAATACAGCCCTGTCTTGCCCTCCCCCTTCACATCAATTTTAGCCATCAAAGGAAAATCTACATTGTATTTTTCAGCCGCAAATTCACAAATTTCGGCGTGTTTCCCAGGTTCTTGGGCTCCAAATTGATTGCAGGGGAAACCGATAACCGTGAGATTTTCATTGGCGGCGTGAATTTCTTGAAGACCATTGTATTGAGGTGTCGCCCCGCACGCACTTGCAACATTGACAACAAGCCATCGCGTTCCACCGAGTTCCCGTAGGGTGGTTTGTGTTCCTTCCATTGTAGCGATTTTGATATCAAGTATTTTGGACATAACTTGTCCTCAAATACCTGCATTATCAAGATGTGGTTCAATCCTAACTCAACCAAAGCCTCTTCAAGCCCCACCCGTTGGTTGGGTCATGCAAGTTCTCATGGAAACCAGTGCAGGAAACATTACGATTGACCTCTTTCACGGCAGTGCCCCCGATACTGTGGCCAACTTCGTGAAACTCGTGAACATGGGCCACTACAATGGCCTCCACTTTCACCGCGTCATTGAAGACTTCATGATTCAAGGCGGATGCCCTCATTCCAAAGACCCCATGCACCGACGCGCTGGAACTGGAGGACCTGGCTGGCAAATTCCTTGTGAGCCATCTGCCCTTGCTCTCAAGCACGACAAGCCTGGAGTCCTTTCCATGGCAAATGCTGGACGAAACACCGGCGGCTCCCAATTTTTCCTCACGACGGTGGCAACACCCTGGTTGAATGGAAACCACGCTGTCTTCGGCGAAGTTTCTGAGGGCATGGATATTGTCAAAGCGATCGAAGCATGCAAGAAACTCCCTGGTGACCGCCCTGCACAACCTCAACAAATCATTCGCTGCTCTGTCATTGAGTCCTAATCCTTTGGCCAAGAATAAGCCTGCTGCATGCAAAGAATACTGCCCGAGGGTTCATGACCTAACAGTCAAGGGTTGGGCATATGCCTGTTGACGCTAAGGAAGCGCTTCGTCGCGCAACACTTGTTCGAAGCGACCCGTCACTACGAGGTATCTCTCGCCAAAACGGTTCAACAGTTGAAGGGGAATACAAATGGGAGTACCTTTCCACGAATGGAGAACAAATTAGTGAAGAAGATGTGGTGAAACGCTGGAATTCCATGGCACTTCCACCTGGTTGGGTTGATGTGTGGATTTGTCCAAATCCTCGGGGTCATATTCAAGCAACAGGAAAGGACACAAAAGGCCGACTTCAGTACCGTTACCACCCAGACTGGATAGAGATCACTGCAGAAATGAAATATGACGATGTGGTTTACTTTGCGTCCCAGTTGCCGCGCCTTCGGCGCCAAATAGAACGCGACCTTATATCGACTAAAATGTCCCTTGAAACCGTATCAGCCCTCGTTGTTCGGTTGATGGATTTGTACAACATTCGCGTTGGGAGTGACGAATATGCAAAGTCAAACGAATCCTACGGTTTGACGACATTAAAATCAATGCACGTCAAGCACATCAAAGGCGATGAAGCTGAAGGAAAACATGACGTCGTGTTCACTTTTACTGGCAAGTCAAACAAAGATTGGGAAATCACCATTGAGGATGATTTTTTGGTTGGCCTCATCTTACGAACCAATCGACTCGGTTGTAAAGACGCTGATTTATTCATGTATATTTCAGAAGCAGGCAATGAGGTTGACCTCAAAGCCGAACATATCAATCAATACATACGTGCCAGCAGCGGTGAAGGATTCACGGCCAAAAATTTCCGGACATGGGCTGCAACCTCTCGCTGTGCTGAGCGGCTTGCATTTCTTTCTCAAACACAAACCCCTCAGGCCATGAAGAAATGGTTGAAAGCCATGCCAAACGTTGAATCAATAGGCAAGATTTGGACCAAGGGTGAATGGAAGTGTCCTAAAACCGAGGCACAACGAAGTAGAGTTATGCTCGCGGTGATTGACACTGTGGCGAGCGATTTGGGCAATACTCGTGCAGTATGTCGATCCTCTTACATTCATCCTTGGTTCCTTGATGCGTGGATGGAGGGCACACTTGGAAGTGCTTGGGCAGAGGTTGCCTCTGAACGAAAGATGCAGAGCCTTTCTCCAGGAGAAAGTTCAACCCTACGATTGCTGAAAACGATTTGAAGCGTCACTTATCTTCTTAGGATGGCCGTTCCAGCCTTGTTATATGGGCGAGATGCGGATTGAGAAGGATACGATGGGTGAACTCGAAGTGCCCGTAGACCGCTATTATGGTTGTCAAACTGCTCGTTCTTTGTTGAATTTTGATATTGGTGACGACACTATGCCCGTTGGAGTCGTTCGCGCTTTTGGCATTCTAAAACAAGCGGCAGCAAAAACCAATGTCGCCCTCAAAGAACTTGACCCCGAGGTGGGCGACCTCGTGATTGCTGCGTCGCAAGAAGTAATTGAGGGCCATCTCAACGACCATTTTCCACTTCGCGTTTGGCAAACCGGAAGCGGTACGCAGTCAAACATGAATACCAACGAAGTCATCGCCAACAGAGCCATTGAAATCGCTGGAGGCGAAATGGGCTCTAAGCACCCTGTTCATCCAAACGACCACGTTAATCGTGGCCAATCCTCCAATGATACATTTCCAACTGCCATGCACATCGCCGGTGCTGAAGCCTTCACTCATCGTTTACTGCCAAGTGTACGCGCCCTACGTGATGCATTGAACGCTAAAGCAACGAATTGGGCCGATATTGTAAAAATCGGACGAACTCATCTTATGGACGCCGTCCCGCTGACACTCGGGCAAGAAGCGTCTGGTTGGGTTGCACAATTGGATGCTGATTTGCGTCGTTTGGATTTTGCATTGGATGACCTCTTTGAATTAGCATTAGGCGGTACTGCTGTTGGCACAGGGCTCAACGCACACCCACTCTTTGCGCAAATGGTCGCTGATGAAATCGCTAACATCACGGGTCTGACCTTTTGTTCGGCAGAGAATAAATTTGCACAACTCGCAGCCCATGACGCGATAGTTGCAGCTTCTGGCGCATTGAATACACTGGCTGTTTCTTTAATGAAAATTGCAAATGATGTTCGATGGCTTGGTTCTGGCCCTCGATGCGGTCTTGGTGAATTAGCGCTTCCAGCAAACGAACCTGGCTCGTCTATCATGCCTGGTAAAGTAAATCCTACACAATCTGAAGCATTGACAATGGTTTGTTGCCAAGTCATGGGCAACCACACTGCGATTACCGTTGGAGGCAGTCAAGGAAATTTTGAGTTGAATGTATTCAAGCCGATGATGATTCACAATTTTTTGCACTCTGTGGACCTTCTTACCGATGCTTGCCGCACCTTTAGAACACGTTGTGTGGAAGGTTTGGAGCCAGTAAAAGCCAACATACAATCCAACCTTGAGAATTCGCTCATGCTCGTAACAGCCCTCAACAACCATATCGGCTACGATAAAGCCGCTAAGATTGCCAAGAACGCTCATGAAAAGGGTTCAACCTTACGAGAATCGGCATTAGAACTTGGTTATTTGACCAACGAAGAATTTGACCAATGGGTTCGTCCCGAAGACATGACTGGGCCTTCATGAGGGTTTTTCCCAACACTCATTGTAATTCATATGGACGCCATAATAACCGCCAAATTTTGTTCCCAAAAAATTTGGAAGGGTGTGGTTTGAGTAAGGTTGTCGTACACAAACAAGCCGAAACTAGACAATTTGAAGGTCGCGGTTATGAAAACAATCATCAGTCAAATGGGTAATGGGTATTCATGTCGATACAACTTGCACCAGGCCTCTGGATGGCCGCGAGTGTTTGTGCTCTCCTCGGCAGCCCTCTCCTACTATATCTGGCACGGTTAACCTTCAGGGCTCGGCCAGAGGACGTAGAAAATCGATTCATTGCATTGATGCTTGTAGCAGAAGCCGTTGCAACGCTGGTCTTTTTCGTACCGTTTGGTTTCCCAAAACATCCAGACGCAGTTCTTCCTGCTCAACTCATACAGAATTTCATGCCATTTGCATTTTCATTACTTCCATTCGCTTACCTCGCATTCGCAGGAACGATTAATTCACCCCTAGCCAAACCATTTAGTCATCCAAGGGTTCAAAATATTCTGATTTTAATTGGATTATTATTTGGCCTGCAACAGTTGATCACGGGGTGGAATTCCTCCATGAGAGTTGCATATATCGCGGATAAGGCAGGATTAGGATTTGGACAGGGCGGCCTTTTTGTCCAGACAATGATTGTCATTCTTTTGGTCAATTTATATTTGATTCTAACATTGATTTTCGCTCGTAAGAAATATGAAGAAGGTTCCGAGGACAGAATGAGGATTCGTTCGTATCTTACTGGTTATGCATTGAGATACCTATTCATTTTCGGCTCTATTGCTCTGTATTTACTGTACAGAAATATATTCCAAATCGACGGAGTTCTGCCAACTACTACTGTAGGAATAATACTACTCTCTTACACACTGGGCAACATTGTTTTTGGAGTAATGTTCTCTTTAGGAATTCTAAGAAGTCAGATTTTGGGAGTGGAGCGTTTATTCAAGACGAATATCAATCGGGCAGCATTAGGAGGAATTATGCTATCTGTATTTTTCCTAACTGTGGAAATATTGCAAAACTATTTGTCATCAACATATGGATACATCGGCGGGATGTCAATTACTGTAGTCATGTTGATAACTCGTGTACCATTAATGAAAATAATAGACAAAGGTACTGATTCCGTAGTTCAAACATCAGATCTCCAAGGTGTAGAAGGCGCAGAACTTTATCGTGAACAATTTGTAATGGCGATGGCAGATGGAGTGGTTACAAATATGGAACGAAGTATGCTAAGATTAACAGCGAAAGCATTGAATCTCAGTATTGAACAAATGAACAAAATAGAAGATGAAGTAGAGGAAATTCACCGTTCAGAAGAATGATGTGGTGAAGAACCAATTAAAATGCAATCAGCATTGAAACTATTGTCAGCGAGGATTGGTTGGGTCTTCAGAACCCTCAGCATATGCAATGGTTACATCATTGGTGACATTGATATCATCGCCATTGTCAGCGACATCCACATTTAGTGTCCAAATACCAGCAGCCGTGTCCATAGTGCTATAATCTCGGGTTTCTGAACCCCCATCTGGTATATTTTCTGAATCGCTCCAAATTTCATCTCCATCGGGATTATTGAAGGCCCAAGTAACATCAGAAGGGCCGCCTGTAAAGAGGGGTCCTCCTTGGTTCTCGGCCTCTGAAGTGAAGGTTATCCTTTCTGGTAAGGGAGTGCCGTCGGCGCAGTCAGGTGTTGC
>DASCRS010000074.1:0-9865 GCA_034402455.1 Candidatus Poseidonia sp.
TAACCCATGGTTCTGGTCAAAGGAAAACAGCCCTAATAATCACCGCAATTGCACTGCTATTAACCATTCCAGCCGCTTATGGAATGGCTCAACTTGAAGGCGATTTTGCCGTAGAAGATTTCCTTGATGAACGGTCAGATTTTGCCATAGGAGTGGACGAGATTAACAAACGCTTTGCCGACGAAGGTGAGCCTGCAAATCTGCTCATCATGGGCGATGTACTTGACCCAGATGTATTCGCTGCTATCGATGAATTCCGTCAAGAGATGGATGCATTACCCGATGGCGTTCCTGACAAAATCACCCGCCAGCCTGATGGCACCATTGACATCCTTGCGCTTGATGAAATGGTCTTCGCTGCACAAGGTAGTTTGGTTTTGAATAGTACTCCGTTTGAAGCGGCAGGATGGGAGCCTGAAACTGAAGGTCATGCAATGAACTGTTCGCTTGCAGGCAACGGGCCCATCGTTGATACGACTGACCGAGATTGCCTCGCTTTCTTCTATGGATTCCTCTCCATCTATGGCGTACCTGGTGTCGGACCGATTCCAGACATTCCATCAAGTATCGTTCAACTCTACATCATGCCGGTTGTTGAACTGAATCACAGCCAGCCATGGATAGACATCAACGGCAATCCTGCCCAGTATGACATGATGCAAATCCGTTTTGGCATGACTGCGCCCGAAGATTTTCCTGGAATGGCGGAAGGGACTGCAGAGGTGTGGCGTGACCTTGAGGTATTCACCAATCTCTCAAGTGGAACTTACGAGGAAGTTGGTGATGAAGAGGATGGCAAACCGCTCACATGGGTCATGCTTACAGGACGCCCCATCACACGCTTCACTGCTTCAACTGCGATGCAGGATGAAATGCAATCCTCCCTTATTCTTGGGTCAGTCTTTGTTTTTGGTTGCCTTACCATTGGATTTCGCTCACCTAAACAAGCCGCTGTAACCTTTGTTCCAATTTTACTGGTTGTAATTTGGTTGTACGGACTAATGTATGTGGCTGGCTCATCACTTAACATCGTCACCGTTACCATTGCGACGATATCTCTTGGCGTTGGTATTGACTATTGTATCCACGTCACTGAACGCTATCGTGAAGGAAGAGAAAATGGTGAATCCCATAATGATGCCCTCACTGCTGTTGGAGGTGCCTGCGGATTGGCTTTGCTCGGTTCTGCAAGTTCTGATATTGCCGGTTTTGCTGTCATCGCTCTCTCACCGATGGGTCTGTTCAGTAATTTCGGTATCTTCTCCGCAGCGATGATCGGTTTGTCTTTGCTTGCAAGCCTCATTTTAACAACAGCTGCGCTAGGCCTTATCGCTGGGCCTTTGCAACCTTCGGATGAAGAAGGTTGAGTGAAGCATAATCGCCAAAATGATGAAGGTCTGCATGTGAAGATAATGTAAACAATGTCAGCCGAACAGCAATATTACGAACAAATTCTCTCGATGGGCCATACGCCAGAAAGCGCTCTTACGTACACTCGTCAACACTATCCCGACTTTATCCCTGGGGAGGCTGAGTCGATTCCAGCACCAGTTTCAGAACCAATTTCTCAACAAGCCATCCCTGCCCAGCAACCAGTGATGGAGGCGCCCGTGACGGCCACGCCAGCCCCTGTTCCTGCTGCTGTAGCACCGATGAACACTGGAATACCACCCAATGCCTATACTCCAATGAACATCCCCGTTCCAGCCAGTGGCGTTACAACGCCCATGATGTGGGCGGCCATTGGTTGCATAGTCGTGGCCCTCTTGCTTTCCGTGATGGGGCAATTCAGTCATTCATGGATCGTCTCCAACGACACTGAGGGTGCGACATTTGGACTAACATCTGCTCAAATAGATTGTAGTTTCTCTGAAGGGGACACTGAATTTAACATCAGCAAACAGCAAGCAATTGATAGTTGCAAAGTAATGGCCTACCAAATGTATTCTGAAGATATGGCGGAAGCAGCCGCTGAAAATAAAACGGCAAGCGATTTGGATGATGTCATCATTGGTGATATGACGCATGTTTGTAAAAATGTATACGATGTGGGCGAGGCCTTTGCAATGGGCAATGAAACGGTTTTGGACGAACTCGATGAAAATAAAGATGAATGTTTGGAAACGCCCGCTGCTGGTTCAACTGGAGGCATGATTCTCTGGGTTGGCACCCTCGGTGCCTTACTTGGAGCCGTCATGCTCGGGGCAGGGGCGATGGGTCAAAACCTCCCTGCAAATGCTGAGAAGTATGGCAAATGGACTGGTATGGCCGCGGGCGGATTAATGCTTCTAGCAGTTCTCGTATGGTGGGTATTACTCCCAGATACAGATGCAGACACAAGTGCTGGAATGGGCGTTTGGATGACCGTTCTTGGTGGCCTCTTAGGCGTCGCGGCTGGCATATTAGCATTCCTTGACCAGAAGTGAACGATGCTTAGGCATCGGTGACTTCATGAAGGGTTGAGTCTGCGGAAGGTTTGCTGTCCTTGGGGTTGGCCCCTGGAAAGTGGTGAGGATTATGACCGATAACGAAGGCACGCGCCCTGATGACGATGAAGAAGATTGGATGAAATATGCCAACGCTGGATTCGGAGAAACAGATTATTCCTTATGGGACGAGGTTGAAGAAAAAACTCCAGCATCTGAAGAAGACGACCTTGAATTGAATTCTATGGATTTTGAAGAGCAACTTGATTCACATATGGAAGAGATACCGCGCGCGCCATCTCCTGCTGGACACAAGCATCTTGTGCGCCTTGGAACATGTAATGCATGTCTGGGCCGTGTTGGTGGGAAGAAACGATTTGGCCAAACACTGGAAGAATCTGGAAACGAAGTTAGGGCGGCGGTTCTTGAACGTGATAGCCACTTGATTACCGCTCGTGAAACGACGCCTCTTTGCCCGTTTTGTGAAAACTTATTCGAGGAGGTTGACCTACTTGCCGACATCATTTTTGACGCTCTTGAACCATATGAACTCAAGCGATTACAACTTGGTGCGCGTTTTCCAAAAGACCAAACTGAAAATGAGGATGTAATGAGAAAACAATACGGAGCAGGTGGTTCAGACGCTCTGAAAAGTACACTCGTTGCGCAAATCGCCAGCCGCCTCAACCAGCGCCTTAGCGGCATTGAATTGGTCAACGACAAGCCTGATGTTCTCGCACTTATTGATGTCCTTACCCTAACTGTGGACTTGGATATTCGCGCCGTCTACATGTATGGGAGATATCGCAAACTTGAGCGAGGTATTCCACAAACACGATGGCCGTGCAGGGCCTGTAAAGGACGAGGTTGCAGGCGCTGTGATGATACGGGGTTACAATACAAACGAAGCGTACAGGATTTAATCGGAAACCCTCTGCTTGAACTGTTTGAAGCAAGTGAGCATTCCTTCCACGGCATGGGTCGAGAAGACATTGATGTTCGTTGCATGGGCCGTGGTCGGCCTTTTGTGATTGAATTCAAAAATCCACGAAAGCGAACCGTTGAGCCTGAAGTGATGATGGAACGTATCAATCGCCTTGCTGATGGTTCGGTTGAAATCACCTCAATGAGAGCTTCAACACGGAGTGAAGTGGTTCGTATCAAAGACACTCCCGCAGAGAAATCCTACACTATCCGGTTCCGTGTTGAGCCCATGAATGAAGCAGAATACGGCTTACTCACTGCACCAGTGGATTTGACCAAAGAAGATGTTCAAACTCGTAGCACCAAGAAGCGACGAAAACAACGAAGAGGCGACAAAAACAGTGACAGAACAAAGCCCCTTGAAGCGGTATTGGAAGTTCCTCCAAGTGGGCCTTCAGAAGAGGAATTGAAAGGCATGAAGAAAGATGAATTGGTTGAACTTGCTGTTAAGCACGAACTCAAGAAGACTGGAAAAAAGGCTGAACTCGTCGAGCGTATTCTTGCAGCCCTACCTCCAGCCCCCAAGGCCTTTGACCTACCCGATGATGAAACTATCATCAAAGTCATTCAGGAGCTTAACGGTGTTAAACTCGCCCAGCGAACTCCCGAACGTGTTGCTCATCGGCGGGCGGATTTAATCCGCCGGCGTACCGTTTATGAGGCCCATCCACCTATCATAGAAATCGGTGAGGATGGCGTGCGAGAAGTTGAGGTCACCCTTCGCTGTGAATCGGGAACTTATGTCAAAGAAACCGTCCACGGCGATAGTGGTAGAACTCAACCGTCCATCGCCTCACTCATCAAAGCAAAATGCAACGTTATGTGGCTAGATGTAGGAGATATTCACGCAGACTGAACCAATCCCTGTGCCAGGGACGGAGATTTTTCGTCGCGGTGCTTATATGGGGAAGGTCGGTCGGCAAAATGCTCCGAAGATGCTCTAATGCAGATTCGGACCGAAGGAGGCGACCAATATGAAGCGATCCAAGGGACAACGTGTAGGGACTCGAAGCATCTTGCGACGACGAAAGAACGAGCGAAGCCGCTTGAACATTCGCCGTGTGATGCACCATTATGAAGAAGGCGACCGCGTCGCTATCGTCCTTGACGGTGGCCAACAAGGCGGAATGCCTCATCGCCGTTTCAACGGCCGCACAGGATTCATCAAAAAGCGCCAAGGCGTCGCTTGGATTGTTGCTGTCAAAGACGGTAACATGCAAAAGACGGTGATTGCCCGTCCCGAACACCTTCGCCCACTTCAATGAGGAATTACCATGTCAGATGAAGATAAATTTTTGGATTTCGCAACCGTTCGTGACATGCTCTTGGATGCCCAAGGCCGTCGTGGACAACTAAGCTACGAGCAAAAAGCCGCTCTTCAACACGCAGAATGGGCTGCCAGTGACATTCGTAACGGTTACCGAACCGAGCCAAAAATATTCGAGGAACTTCGCACTGCACTTCTTGATGTTGAGACACTTTCCAAGCATCCAAGTCTTGCTGCAAAATTGGCAGAATTGATTCCACTTCAGCCTGAAGATGTTAAGGCTGTTCTTGGTTCCAAGCGCATCGCTATTGATGACTCTGAAATCACAGCCATTATCGACATCGTCAAGCAAGTTATCGGCTTCAAAGACTAATTAGGAAAATTTTCCCAACATGAGAGGCGATACCCATGACTGACCCTCGGCGAAAGCGCCACATCAACGCACCTTCTGCCCCTAAGAAGAAGGAAGGCAATCCAGATTCATATCGGATGTCCCGTCCTGCTGAAGGACGTAAGGAGGTTCCCAAGCCACAAGAAGAACGTCGTTCAAACGGTCGCCAACAACAGCGCAATAACCGTGGTAATAACAACCCTCGTGGTGGAAGAAACCAAGGCGGGCACACTCGTGGTGGAAGAAACCAAGGCGGGCAACCTCGTCAGCAAAAACCCGAACGCCCCAAAGCGTTGGAAGGTGAAGATTGGGCCCGAGCGATAGAACACGATACCAAAGAGCATGTCGTTACCGCCATGAGCGAAAAGACACTCGCATTCTGCCGCCTTAAGGTTCGCACGGACTGCGATTTGATAATTCCAAGCCAACGTCTCTACATCGGCACTGATGGCGCTCAACGCGATGAGGTCATCGGAATTTTGGGCATGGCCCGCCGTGATAGAATGTCAAACATGGCTAAGATGGACTTACCTTTGGTGGTTCAGATGTTTGTTGAAGAACATGCACAATATTTCATTGATGAATTTTACAACAAAGCAGGCCCAATTTCACTAAAGGTACACGGCTTTGAATTACTTCCAGATGTGGGTAAGAAAAAAGCCCAGCAAATGGTTGATGCTCGCAATTCAGTAGGTGTTTTTGCCTCTCTTGAAGAACTCAATACAACCTGCAACATCGACGCTGCTGAACTGCTCTCTCGCCGGTTCGTACAAGAGTTGGAAGACCCGGCAATGACTCCCCGTCTCACGGAACTCCTACTGCCGGTGGAAGCATGAGGGGCGCCCGTTGGCTAGTGGATTCGCTTCGAGGGAAGCAACCGTTCAACAAAGCGCTTGGTCAACATTTTCTTGTCCACGATGACGTTCTTGAGCGCACGGTTGCATGGGGAGAGGTCAGCAAAGACGACCATGTCCTCGAAATTGGCCCTGGCCCAGGTGTTCTCACTGAGGTGTTGTTGGAAACCGGTTGCCGCGTCACAGCCATTGAACTTGACAGTGGAGCATGTGAACATCTTCGCTCAGTTTTCATCCCTGAACTTGAGAGCGGCACCTTAGTACTGCTCGAAGGAGATGCTTTGAAAACACGCTGGCCAAATGATATCACTCGTATCGTCGCTAACATTCCATACCAAATTTCATCGCCTCTAATTGACGAACTCACCCGACATCATCGCAACCCACATACAAAACCATTGGAATCAGTGGTAATGTTGGTTCAAGAAGAGTTTGCAGAACGAGTAGTCATGGAGTACGAAAGCGATGTTGGCTCGCTCGGTATGGTCGTCGGATTGGATTTTGAAGCAGACATGGGTGAACGAGTCGGGCCTCATGCATTCTCGCCGATGCCCAAAGTTCACTCTCGTTTGCTCCGATTGATTCCCCATGGCGAAGAATGGCCCTGTGACCGAAGGCTGCTGGTCATGATGATTCATGCTGCATTTGCACAGAGGCGAAAGAAGTTGAAGAGAACGCTTCGCTCTGCACCAAAGCGAATATCGCGAGTTCCTGGATGGCATGCTGGTCGTTGGTCTCGGGCATATAATTCACTGCAAAATGACCCTCGTCTTGACCAACGTCCAGAGACATTTGAACTGGAGGATTGGGCAGAATTGGGAGTTGATTTTGAGGCTGGTGAAGAAGAGGCATGATACTTCAAAAGGACTTGAATGAGTGAACACTTGCGAGCGAGGCTTTTCTTAGGAGTGTCTTCTCGCCTAGACTTGTCGGAGGGGATGATATGGCAAAGAAGGACACATACTTGGCTTTACTACGCAGAGGTATTGACGATACAACTGCAAACCAACTCGCTGATTCGGGTTTGAAAATTGGAGATTTGAAAAAGATTGACAAGGACATGCTCGTTGAAAATTATGGCTTGAAAGAAGATATCGCTCGTGGTGTTATTGAAATCATCACAGCAGGACCTCAATCTCACGGAAAGGAACGGTTCTTATCCAAGGTTCTCGCACCTGAAAAGAAACAAGAATCCCGTATTGAAGAAATCAAATTCAAGCGTAAGCAAAAGGACGTTCTAACAGAACTTGCTGAACAAAAAGAACGCCTTAAACTCGCTAAGGTTGAGGCGTTTAGAGCACAAAAACTCATCATGAACCGCCTCGGTAAAACTGTTGAACTCATCGTAAAGTTGGAAAACAACCTCAACGATGAAGGTAAAGACGACCAGAAGGTAAAGATTCGCGATCAACTAGAAACCCGTGGCCTTGAAGCCGCTCGTGACCATGAAATGTTAGAACTTGAAGGAACACCACAAGACATCGTTGATTTCCGACGTAACCATGTTCCATCGCTCATCTTCCATGCTTGCCCAGAATGCGGTGACGAATTGGACCCTCGGCAAGCCCGAGACCCTGACCAACCTGAATCGTGGGCGTTTATCTGTTGGGAGTGCGAAACCAGTTTCACCCCACAACTCACCCTCAATGTTGAAACCATTCTTGATGGAGAAAAGCGCATCACTATCGATCCTGAAAAGGCTCCACGAAACCCTGTGCCTCCAAAGCCTGCGAGCATGGACTTCTCAACGGTCAATGATTTGATTCGCCGTGACTTAGAAGAAACTGGAGCAACCGCTGACCAGATGACCCGAGTTGTTGAGGAAAGCGTCGTTGCTGGTGGACTCATGGACATCAACGATTGGATTGACCAAACCCTTGCAGCCAAGAATTATATCCAGGCCCAAGAAGACCGAGAAGATTTCATCCTGCGAACTGGAGCAGGTGCTACGAAATTCAACAAGTGGATGAAGAAGGCGGGTCTCTTTTTCAACAAGCAAACAGGGCGTTGGACACGAGAAAAGGCACGATGAGGAATCACCATGTCCTCCGGCACCACAGGCCTCCAATTGGACAATGATGAAACAAAGCGTTCACCCCCAACTATGCCAGTCATCCGTTTTCTAAAAGGTGCAGAATTACTTGGCCAATGCCCAGTAAATCCTGGTGAAACAATCGTGGACCACGCTGAGGCATGTGGCATATCTTTGCCAACCAACTGCACTTCAGGAACCTGTGGCACATGCATGGTAAGCCTAATTCTTGGTGAAGTCCCAATACCCAAAATTCTACCTCCCGGCCTTGATGATTTCTTGGTTGAAGAAGGCGCTCGATTGGGTTGTATCGGTAAGCCACGCGGGGATGTTGACATCGATATTCGCCCACCGCTCTGAGGGAATGACATGTTTGACCAGTGGGGGCTAAGCAGTTGGGGCATCCTTCTTGTTGACCTGTTAGCCATTGTCATCATAGTCATCTTTCTCAAAAGGAAAATCCAAAGCAAATTGAAAGAAGTGGAGTCACGTCAGGAATTTCATCTTCAAAAAAGGAAAAGCGAACGCCTTGAGAAAAAAGATATTTGATGATAATTTCTTTTTGTTCGTGATAAGCACTATATGGTATCATTTAATGTTAGTATCTATGCGCAAATTAACATGTTGGCTGATAATTATAATTTTGTCTTTCCAAGCATCTCTGTATGCAATTGATTCTTCGGACTCTGCTTTGGAAAATTTAGAAGATGAAAGAAACGAAGAAGATACTCATTTTGCAGGAAGGCAAAGTGCTGGCATGAATAGCAATAACACCACTAATTCAGGTTGCAATACAACAGAATGGATGAATGGATTTGATGGCTTGGGTGGCCCTGTTTGGCAGAATGGTAGTGATTACTACACTAATGAAATTGTTGAATGGCCAGCAAATTCTGGCCAATTTTGGCAAATGACCTCCAATGGCTCCACCAACGACCCTCCAGAAACTGTCGGCGGACCAGATAGTGATTGGGTTGGCCCGTGCAGATGTTCCGAAATCGGGGCGGCTAGCGCCATGGTCTGGGATTCAACAGCGAATTATTCAGCGTGGCAAATCGTTGAGCATAATGGCACTTACTGGATTGCACAAGATGCGGGGGCAGAAGATTACGAGCCTGGAAACGAGGGTGCATCTGGTGCATCTTCTGATTATTGGGCACCATGTTCTCAGGACAAACCATGTTCAACATTTAACGGACATGGCGGTCCTGTTTGGGATAGTGCTACTTCTTATTCGGTTAACGATACTGTCGAGTGGCCAGCAAACTCAGGGCATTTTTGGCAGAGTACGACGAGTGGTCCAACAAGTGAACCAAGCCTAAATGGCAAATGGATGGGGGCTTGTTCATGCGCCGATATCGCCGAGCAAGGGGGTGTAGAACATTGGGATGTTACCTTAAACTACAATCCGTGGGAAATTGTACTGTACGATGGAGCGTACTGGATTGCTCAAAGTGCGGGTGTTACAGCAGGAGAAGAGGTCCCTGAATTTTCTGAACTTTGGGAACAATGTTCTGGTAATGCTTCAGGCGGCCCTTGCAGCGAAGTCATTGGTGTTGCTACAGAAGTTTGGAGCAGTACAACAATCGTGAACGCGGGAGATATCTATGAATATCCTGCGAATTCGAGTGTATTCTGGCTTGTTGAAGATGGAATCGGCAATCAAACTGTTGGTGCGCCTGGAGTTGATGCAGATGCATGGGCTCCTGAATCTTGCCAATGTGAGGACATATGGACCGATAGCGGTGGGCCTTCCTGGGACGCAACCATCACTTATCCTGTGAATTCTGTTGTCTTGTACACTGATGCTGCAGGAGTGCAAAACCTCTACATCGCTTGGGCTTCACCTGGACCCGGAGATGAACCCAGTACAGACCCTGAATGGAGACTTTGTGGTGGAGAAGAGCCCAG
>DASCRS010000075.1:0-5898 GCA_034402455.1 Candidatus Poseidonia sp.
CTACCTTCAAAACCCGTCCGCTTGACCGTATACATGTGACAACATCTGAATCTTGGATGGACCGGGTTGGAAGCCTTGCCCCTCATGAACAAGACACACTTCTTGGAACATCGCTTTCTCGCAGATTTTCTAGACTTCCTTTATGGGTTAGTCATCCGGCAAATATCGGCTCCTTTTATGGCCTTCTTGTATCTCTGGCTCTCATTTTGCCTTATGCATTTGGTGGAGAAAATAATGATGTTTGGGCTGTTGAGTGGATATTCCACGCTGCACTTCTAATCGTTGCATGTGCACTTACAGGTTTTGTATCCGTAATTCTCATCGCCTTTTCAAAGCGACACCCAATGGCCCCGCCGCGTTACATTCTGTATCCCATGCCCTTCATCGGCTTGGCCTTGCTTTCTATTAATAGAACGGAACTCCTTGAAATACCTAGTTTGTTGACATGGGCGCTTCTTCTCCTCCCTGGACCAATATATGTCCATCTTTCGTGGGCACCACGATGGCGTTTGCTCTGCATGGTCGAGGACGGCAAAGATCCGTTTATGGGAATGGAAAGCAAGCAAGAAAATTCAGAGGCAGAAGAGATGGCTGGGGCAGACATCGAATTGCTTGAAGTTGTTGACAACTTTGAATCTGAAGAATGATTCAGATGAGTCCCAGTTTAGGACCGACTTTCTCAAAACATGCAAGGACCGTATCCAAGTCATCCCGTGAAAGCCCCGCTGACATTTGAGTTCTAATTCGGGCTTTATCACGGGCCACCATGGGGAAAACTATCGCTCCTGCCATGACACCTTCTTTACCAAGTTCTTGGGTCATCGCTTTTGCGACACTTGACTCTCCACACATCACGGGAATAATTGGAGTTACTGAATCACCAGTATCAAAGCCAAGACTTTGGAGTTCCTTTCGGAAGTAATCTGTATTGTCCCACAAACGAGCATGGTGTTCAGGCTCATCCATGAGGACTTCAATGGCAGCTTTCTGGGCAGCCGCCACACCAGGAGGCTGGGAGCCTGAAAGAAGCCAGGAGCGTGAATGATTGAGGGCATGATTTCGTGTCATTTCTGTTCCTGCGAGAATGCCACCTTGAACTCCGAGTGCTTTTGAAAAAGAACCTGTTTCAAAGTCCACTTTTCCTTGGAGTTTGAAATGGTCTACAATGCCTGCCCCACCGTCGCCCAATACGCCTTCACCATGACAATCGTCAACATAGACCATAGCGCCATATTCCTCTGCAAGAGAAGTGACTTCATCAAGAGGTGCAATATCTCCATCCATAGAGAACACTCCATCTGTAATGATGAGTTTACGGTCTGAGGACTCATGTGATTTCAGTACTGCTTCAAGTTCCCCCATATCGTTGTGTGCATACACTGCACGGGACGCTTTTGTAAGGCGCACACCATCAATGATTGAACCGTGGTTAAGCGCATCAGAAATGATAACATCCTGAGGACCTGTTACAAGTGTAGGAATCAATCCAACGTTTACCGTATATCCCGCTGAATAAATCAAAGATGCTTCAACACCTTTGAATTCGGCTACTTTCTTTTCAGCCTCAAGATGAATATCCATTGTTCCTGCAATTGCTCTAACTGACCCACTGCCTGCACCATAAAATGCTGTAGCTTCTTGCATTGCCGAAATTACTTTTGGATGCGTTGTTAGATTAAGATAATTATTTGCTGAAAGCATGATGGTTGGTTTGCCATCCATCTGACAGCGTGGTTGATTGGGACCCTCGAGTGTAGGCGGCTCCCAAAGTAGGGATTTTTCACTCAATTCCTCGTATCGCGACTTCATCCAAGACATATCACCGGGCACAGATACTCCTCATGCGAGGTAACGGGCTCTCATTCAAGGTCTTTTGTCTGTTTATTCTTGAAACACCAAGCGTGAAATTTCCTGCTTTTCCATTAGGCAAAAATCTCCTAAATCTAGATCAAAATCAGTGAGTAAAAGGTCTTCTATTCCTAAACGGTGCAGATGAATTACTTCATTTTCAACCGCTTCCAACATTCTCCTTACTTGCCTCTTTTTGCCTTCACTTATGGTCAATTCAAGAAGGTTGGATTCAATGAGGTGGGCCTCCGCTGGGCGTGAAGTATACGAAGTGATCACCCCCGAATCTTCCACATAAATGTCAACACCTTGTTGTAGTGATTTCACTTGAGATGATGAAATGGGGTCACGAGTTAACGCTTCGTAGGTTTTACGAACCTCACGGTCTGGCGAAGTGATATCATGAACCAATTTTCCATCTGTTGTCACCAACAAAAGACCAGTTGTTTCCTCGTCCAAACGGCCAACAGTTAGAAGACGGTCATAAGCGCTTGATTCAACAGAATCAATGAACAATTCAAACACAGAGCGCTTATTCAATGAACGCTCTTGTTGGCTTAGGCGAGAACAAATGTAACCTTTGGGCTTGTTTAGAAGATACGTCGTGTGGTCGTTTGGCAACTCCAGTAATTGACCGCGATACTCCACGGGTTTTGTTCTAGGATTGAATTGAAAACTAATATCTTTGATAACCGAACCCTTCACCGTGATATCGCCATCCCAAATGGCCTGTTTAACTTCTCTTTTAGAAGAAAAAAAACCAGTTTTGGATAGGAATTGGTGAAGTCGTAATTTCATTCTACCAACCATTTGCACCTGCGGCCTTTTCCTCATCAAGCCTCCGACTGTTCTTGGTCCCGAAATTCAATTTGCTCCATGTTCACGCCTAGACAAGCAAGAATTCATTGATTCTTGGGAAAACCTTGACACATGAGACGGCATGAGGCAATTAGCGATGTTCACCGATGACGAACTAAAGGCGTGGTACGGCACGACACCATTGGATTTAGAATGGTTAGAGAAGCCATCACGACACCAATTTCGTTGGCGCCTAAGTAACGACCGTTGGGTTACATTGGCTCGTCAAATAAGCAATGAAAATTCACTTCGAAAACAGTTCTCACGACGAGTGCCTCGTGACCTATACATTGGCACTTCCGCTTGGCTCAATCCAGTTCATCTTCCTCGTTTAAAGGACGAGAATTCACCTCCCCCAATTCTCCTTGACCATCTTGTTGTTTTCGACATCGACTTTAGGCCATTTTGTTATCGAAGATTGGAACGAGCCCGGAGGGTCACACATGGTCTTCTTCAATGGCTGGATGAGCATGAAGACTTGTCATTACAATACATCAGTTATAGTGGAGGGAAAGGGTTTCATCTAGTATTAAGGGACAATGACAGGTCGCTCTTTGGAATACCTGAACCAAGACTTCGGGAACAGAAAGTTAGAGAATCTCGCAAGGAACTACTGGAACGAGTTCTTGATGCAGGATTTGAAGTTGATACAACAGTAACTGCAGATACACGCCGAATCATTCGGTTGCCAGGTTCCCTTCATGGAACAACTGGTTGGTGCTGTACAAGAATCTCACGTGAACAACTGAGTCGCCCACTCCAAACATGGCGCAGTACACTCCCTCGACATGAGCGTGCTGCAACGATGAAGTATTGGCCCCTTGGTTTAGGCGATATTGCAAGAAGAATCCTATCATTGGCTTCACTCCCGTTTCAAAAGAAAAAAATAGGGAAAATTTCACAGGCTAAAAACAACGGGGATGCGCCCAAAACAATCAGTATGCAAATGAGTAGTCAAGTGATTGGAACAAAGGAAAGGAGTGCACTCATGGCTTGGATTCCGACGCGATGGAAGGAAGGACAGCGTAAATATTTCATCAAAGCACTTACCGAAAAAGGATGGACTCCGATACACAGTTTCACCCAAAACGAACATGATTTCATCATCGTCCCTCGTGCCATTCCAACAAAACAACTGCGCAAGGAACTGCCCAAACTGGGATTGCAAGGACTTGCAACAGAAATAGAAAATTTGGGCCATTATTGGATTGACATGAGCATTCATGGTTCTCAGGAGGAGGAAGAATCAACTGAATTGACGCCTCAAGGACGGTGGGATGAGGAGCCACTCAACAGTAAATTGCCCTGGTCTTCGACCCATATTGAAGTTCTCAAACGGTTGGGCGTGGATATTGACGCAGGCGGGGAAATCGCAGGACGTCCTGAACCTGCTATGCGAATTGTTACAAAAGTGTGAACGTTTATATGCCGTCTGTCTAAACAATATTTGTCCAAGAGAGCTTAACGGCGATGACCTTCCCGATAATATCGGGGGAATCCAACCGACTGCGGGACTCGGACAGTCCCGCAGTCACGAGTTGATTCAAATGGGAATATTCAGTTTCATCCTCAAACTTCTCAAAGGAGAAGGTGGAAATTTAAGCATTAATCCAAGTTTCGGAGGAGGATCTCGAAGTAGCAGGGGTCACCGCGGAAATGGCTACAATAAAGTCATGGACATGGCGGGCGTAAGCCCTGGTGCTAGCGAAGAGGCTGTTAGAAGCGGACTTGAAGCCCAGTACTTTTCATCCAGTTCCATTGACCTTCTTCTTGCTTCACAAACATTCCGCAAGATGATGAATTGGTAGTGAACTATTTCACCAAAACAAACAGTACCTTTGGTTCGTTCCTTCTATTGGTCCTTAACCCACTGTCCACTTGTGGAGTCACGGTAGTACATATTCCCACTACCTTCTGGGAATTCAATCCATTCTTTGCCATCGTCTCTCATGGCTCCTCGAGTTTGGTAAGGCGGATCCTGATTTGCCGATTGCTGAAGTAGTTCAGGTTCGTTTCGTGACCGCAGGAAAAAGCCACTCAAAACCATTAATCCCAAGACAAATGCACCGATAAGCACCAATGTGGCACCGGAAAATAAATCGGAACCATCCGACTTAACTTCGGACTGGCCTTGACTCTGAGAACATCCCTCTTGATTAGAAAATTCATTTTCGGGGGTTTTTGCGCATTTGTCCAATGCATCAGAAATTCCATCATCATCAGAGTCTCGCTGCCAACTTGAGCAACCATCTGGCGAAATTTCTGCCTCGATCGTATCGGGACAGGAATCGTCCATATTACGAATACCGTCGCCGTCATCGTCGGTTTGATTCCAAGAACAACCGTCTGCATTAACGGTTTGATTCTCTCCAGTTTCGGGGCAAATATCAATTCCAGTACAATTTGATGGCCCTGCAGAAGGGCTGCCAGAATCACATACAGAATCTAAATCAGCATCGACTTGAAGGTCCGAACAACCGATTTCATCAACGGATGAATTGCTAGCGGTAAGGGGGCATTGGTCCCAATAATCGTTCAGTAAATCGCTATCGCTGTCGCGTTGTTTCTCACCGCATCCATCTGCGTTTGCATCATCATCCTGCCCAGTGTCTGGGCAGACATCAACCCCGTTTGGAACATCATCGTCATCTTCGTCCTGCTGCCCCCAACTGCAACCAGCTGCATTTGCAACATTCCCTGGAAGAGTATTTGGACATAAATCAATGCCTTGGCATCCAGATGGCCCGACGCTCAAAGCACCTTGGTCGCAGACCCCATCGGAGTCCTTGTCCACCTGTGCATCGGAACATCCGTTCTCATCAATTAAGGCTTGATACATTGTACCCGTGCATAGGTCTTGACCGTTAAATATTCCATCCTCGTCATCGTCCAATTGCTCCCAACTACAACCATCTTCATCAGAGAATTCATTCAAATTTGTACCTGGGCACAGGTCAGAAGTGTCACCGATTCCATCGCCATCCGAATCAGGGGACCACAGATAATATCCTTCTTCGTGGTAATCATTAAAGTCGTCAACATACGTAATGAATGACGTTTGCTGCGGGAAAAAGATAGGAATTCCGATTGAAGTATTGACAATCTGAGGCGATAGGGCAAGTTCCAAACTTCCGTCATCATCAATGAAGTACGTTCGCATTGAGGAGTTGGCATACCAATCCCCATCGTATG
>DASCRS010000076.1:0-5809 GCA_034402455.1 Candidatus Poseidonia sp.
CGAATAACAATGCTGTTTTGGCTCACAACAAGCTCTTCCATAAGGTCAACAGCAGAGCGATTTGGTAGCCCTGTTGGGTCCTTGTAATTGGCCCTCATGTGATTTGCTCCAACGTTTGAAGTCATGTAAGCCATGGCATTTCCACGTTTTCCCCGTGGGTCCCAAGCCGGCAAATCCAATCCTTTGCAATGTGCTGTTAAACGGGTTGTCGGAAATCCAGTCTTCTTCTCAATCCATTCACTCATACCCACTGCGCCCGCTGCTAGCGTTCCAAAAAGCGTCCCATCTCCAGGGGTTGCGTGTGCCAAAAGATGCAGTGCCAAAGGAGGTAATTCTGGAATGCCAAAGCGCCATGGAACTACATCGCCTTTGCTATAAGAACCGAAATCAAAAGGAGCATGGAAATGGTCTGCCCAAATTTCAGGTAACCAGCCATGTTGAACAACTTCACAAACAAAAGAAAGGGCCGCTCCAGAAGAGATTGTATCTATTCCAAGGCGATTGCATGCATCGTTACCGTCCATGACATCAAGACTTGAACCAATGCCGAGATTCGAGCCGAGCATCGCTAATGTCTCATATTCTGGACGGTCAACACGATTCATGTGAACTGGGCGCCCTCGTATCTTTTTTCCATCAATAACCGGCCTGTCTGTAGCTTCACACGCAATAGGGCAAGGGGCACAGCAACCAGACTGCTTGGCATCAGGAAATGATTCATGCCAATGTTCGCCAGAAAGTTCACGGGTTGAAAGCTTAACCTCTACAGGAACAGGATGAGCGCCTAATTGCACAGCCTCGGCGGTTTGACCTCCATCCCCACCTGCTACTTTGAGAGCAGAGAAGTCTGGCATTTGTGCATCTGTGGAAGAATAATTTGCAGTTGGCATTCGCCCATTTTCTGCTGCATAGAGTGGACCTCTGCTTGTTCCAAAACTGTAGAATGGGTCCCCCGATTTTCGACGAAGCCCCATCTCACTACGCTGTTTTTTGACTACATCCCCAAGATGAAACTCGTTTGCATAGCGTACTTCAGATGAAGATTCCTTGCTTGCTTGAACGGTGATGGCTTTCAAGCGTTTGAAGCCAAAGGAGGCCCCTGTTCCGCCGCGCCCTGCCGCTCTTCGCCCAGCGGTAAGAGGAGAAGCAATACGAATACCATTCTCGCCTGCTGGGCCGATGGAAAGGCATTCACCCAGGCCCTGAAGATGTTGCTCAACTTCCCATGTGGTAAGTCCTACCAAAGGTGCAGCGTCGTGAATAACAGCTTGTTGATCATGGATTTCAAGACGGACCCAACGCTCGCTTGCACCAGTGATAAAGAGGCCATCCCAACCTGCTTTTCTGAGGTCATGACCTATATTCCCACCAATATAGGTATCAATATAGCATTCTGTGAGAGGGGAGCGTGTTACAACGACTGCTCTCCCTGATGAACCAATTTTAGAGGCTTGATAGGGCCCAGTCATGAACAAAAGGGGAGTCGTTGGATGGGCGGCTGTGTCCATCTTTCCCGTTACAGGATGACATTGCGCTCTCGCAGAATCATAATCTGTCGTATCCCATTCAACGAGCAATTTAGTAGCCAGTGCTTTGCCCCCCAACGCTGAAAGACACCATTCGTGAGGGATCTTTCGCTCCTCACAACTTCCTTCGGTCAAATCAACCCAAAGCACGCGCCCAGGGAAGCCATCAAACCTCCAAGACTGTGCCATAGAGCAAAGACTTAGTGGCCTCCTAAAAAGCCTCTAGTTCAACAAGATGTTATCATGTTTCATTTTCAGTCATCACTAGGATTGTATCTAACTTGACGGTGAAATGTCAAACTCTCACTCTGGAGGGATTGGAGGCGCATATCCTCCATCAACCGCTTCTTGGACAATGGTCATGTCCGAGTCAACCATCATTTGAACAAGTTCTTCAAATGTGGTCCCTGGGACCCATCCAAGTTCTTTTTCTGCAAGAGCTGGGTCGCCAATTAGCAAATCAACTTCTGCTGGACGGAAGAATTTGGGATTAGTGCGCACACGGACATTACCATCTTGGTCGGTAGCAATGGTATCCACATCTTCGCCCGACCAAGTAAGTTTCATTCCTACATGGGAAAAAGCGAGTGTAATCATATCTCTAACGCTGTGAGTTCTACCTGTTGCAACAACATAGTCTCCAGGCTTTTCTTGCTGTAACATACGCCATTGCATCTCGACATAATCTCCAGCAAAGCCCCAATCGCGCTTTGCATCAACATTACCTATCCAAAGGCATTCATCAAATCCTTGAGCAATTCTTGCTGCGGTCATGGTTACCTTTCGAGTGACGAATTCAAGGCCGCGGCGTGGGCTTTCGTGATTGAAAAGAATTCCAGTGCAGGCAAACATATCGTAGGATTCACGATAGTTACGGGTGATCTCAAAGGCGAATACTTTGGCACAACCATATGGCGAACGGGGATGGAATGGGGTCATTTCAGTTTGTGGAACATCTCGCACCTTGCCGTATTGCTCAGATGAACCTGCTTGATAAAATCGACAATTTGGTGCATGCTTACGAATCGCTTCCAGGCAACGCAAAGCCCCAAGACCAGTGATGTCAGCAGTCATCATTGGTGAACGCCAAGATTCTGGGACAAATGACATAGCGCCTAGGTTGTAGAACTCATCTGGTTGAGTTTGAGCAACGGCATTATCAATTGAATTTTGGTCGGCAAGGTCGCCGTTAAGGAGGTGAAAATTTTCGTTTCCCATCAAGTGATTGATGAGGCTTCGCCCTGAGGTTGGTTGAGATACGCGACGAACCAAACCGTACACCGTATACCCCTTTTCAAGAAGTAATTCGGCAAGATAGGATCCGTCTTGACCTGTGACGCCAGTAACCATAGCCGTCTTTCCGCTCATAACTCTCCGTGAGCGCCTTCCTTTTTCAATCGTCGCGTTCGTGTTTTGAAAGAAACAACGACAAATCACTCCAAATATGGGTGGATTTGAAAGGGGAGGAGAAGAACAGGAATCTCATGGCTCAACTCAATGATGAGGATGCCGCGCCACTGCGCGTTCTCATCGTTCGCGGTTCATTTGCAAGTCTAGGAGGGGCTGAAAGGGAGTTGCTTCAACTAATACGTGCTACCTCAAAGAAATGGAAGGTCGGTTTAGCAACATTGGAGATGACAGAAGAGTCAGAAGCTTTGCTTGAAGGTGCTCCAGTTCACATTTTCCAGCCGATAACAAAGCACATTTGGGCATCAGGGGCACTTGCTGAAATCTCTGCACGCTCTAGCCGTGATGCACAAAAGGCATGGATGAACCTTGATATCCCGTGGCATGAATACGATGCTGTGCACCTTTCTGTTTGCAAAGGAACTTTGGAATTACTACCTTTAATTCCATCCCACCTACCTGTTCACTACCACTGTCTTGAACCCCCAAGATGGCTGTATGAAGATGTCCTTCATCGAAGAATTGATGGAAAACCGAAACGACCTCTTTGGTTCACAAAACTCCTGTTTACACGCCAACGAAGGAGAGACCGAGCATTCGTTCACCAATTAATCAAGCGGCCTAAATCTTCCGTATCTGGAAATTCAATGTGGATTCAAAGAAGAATCAAAACAGTGTACGGAATGTCCTCCGACCCCACAAAAGAAAATGGAGAGCCCCCAAAAAGGGACGAAAGAGGGTGCCCAATCGAAGCCACTCATCTCATGCACGTCATTGATTTGAATCAGTGGCCGCTCCAAGTAAGTCCAGAAGAGGATGACGCGTTGAGTGAAGTTGGGGCTATTGAAGTTCCTTATGTTGTAACCATTGGGCGTATTTCCCATGTTAAAGGAACTTGGGAAACCTTGCACTCACTCGTCGGAACCGGGCTTATGTTGGTGCAAGTCGGCGGTGGCGATACGAATGACCGTAAGGCCTTGAAGGCGGAAGGGAAACGCATTGGAGTTGAAGTACGCTGTATGCCTCGTCTATCTCAAGTGGCTTTGTGTGGTTTGATTCGTTGTGCGAAAGCAATGGTTAGTCATGCCCATGGGGAACCATTTGGATTAACGCCCATTGAAGCGATGGCAATTGGCACTCCTGCATTGATGGTTGATGAGGGTGGATTTCAATGCACCATGAGTTCTGTTGATTCGGGCAAACTGCTGCGAAGAGGAGATACGCAGGCTTGGTGTGATGCCTATGATGCTCTTGATGATGAGGCACTACGGGAAAAATGGGCCGACGCTGGAAGAAGTTACGTAGAAGAACACTTTACGCTCCCAATTCAAATTGCTGCATTGGAGAGAATGTTAACTCAATATTGATTTCTTCATATATTGTCAAAGAGTTATTCTTGCATGAACAGCGAAAGTGCAGCAAAAAAATTGCTTGTCGTCGGCGCCGGAGGCATCGGAGCAAGCCTGCTTGAAAATCTAATTCCGGCCATTCAAAGGGTCGCTTTGTCTTGTTCCATCACCGTGATGGATGCAGATACCGTTGAGCCAACTAACCTTGGCCATCAAAGGTACAGTTTGGAAGATGTCGGCCATCACAAAGTAACTCAACTTGCTCAACGATTCCAAAACGACCATTCATCAGTCATTGGTCTTCCTGAAAACCTTCGTCGGCTTGAACAACTCGAGGGGTATGATTTGGTCATTGTTTGCGTTGATAGACCTGAACCTCGTCGGCTTGTTCATGGACTTGACATCCCTTGGATTGACCTACGTTGCTCAGGTGATGGCTGGGTCGCCCTCACATCAAAAAGTCCAGAGAGGCTTATTCAAGAAATGACTCCTGACCATGAACCAAAAAGCTGTCAAGTTGATGGCGCTTTGGAATCTGGAAACCTCGAATTTGGATTTGCCGTTGCAGCCGCAATTGGCTCACAATGGGCCATGCAGGAATTGCGTGGGCGCCCATCTCCAACTCAAACAATGGGGAGTATCACCTACGGTGCCCTTTCATTCCCTGAGGTGAAGGCATGATGGTCGAAATTCCTGAATTCTCCAATACTGGATTAGATGAAGCAACATGGGATGAAGCCTGTCTTGCTGCAAGTTCGCGTGAAGTTGACAACTTGCAACTGCTCAAGGCACAGGAGACATTAGCTACTCACGGCCGTTGGGACGGAGTGTATATCCTATCTGTCCTAGCAGGATTGGAAACTTCTGTTCTCATCGATGCGGATGATAAAATTTTCATCGATTGGGGCACAGCAGGACAGGTTAGATTACAGCCCCCTATTGGAGCAAAAAGTCCGTTCAAATTGTGGGTACACACTCATCCTGATTTTGCAGCATATTGGAGCATTACCGACACCAACAGCCTTTCTTTGGGTACTACAATTCTTGAATCAGCCATAGTTTTGGGTGAACCTGGACCAAAATTCAGTAGCAATTCTACATTCGATAAAACCCTTTCAGCCCCGTTTATCGCTACAGATGGCCCACTTGCAAGTTGGACCAACGAAGAGCCAACACCATGGCATTCATGGTATGCAAATAACAACATTGCTGTGGAGGTGAAAGCATGAGTGCTCGTCGTCCTAAAGATGATGAAGAATTCTTCAAAGCGCTCATGGCCATTGAGGATGGGCGAGGAAAAAGCATTGCTGAAGTCATTGAAGAGATAACTGGAACTCCTGCTTCTGAAGAAACGGTAGAAGCTGTTCGCAATCGTTTGCAATTGGCTCAAGAAAATGGAGAGTCTGTAGACATAGCAGCGATTGTTGAATCACTCAACTCCTTGAGGAGCGAGTGGGCTTAAATTCACTCATTGCTATATTTTGCACGACGGTTTTCAATGAGAGCGGATAATCCTTCCAAGGCGTC
>DASCRS010000077.1:0-2892 GCA_034402455.1 Candidatus Poseidonia sp.
GGCATAGCGGACCCCGAAGAAAGCGATACAAACGCCATTCTTGGCGCTCTTTCACAACATGATGCTTTGGTAGAGGCAAAAGGCGAGGAAGATGAAATTGAAATCGCCATTCTTACTGGCGACGAAAAAGTTGGGATGCGTTCAGACCGAGCCGTAGCGGCTCAACTTGAGGAAGTAGTTTCCTTATTTCAGCCCGACGAAGCAATTCTTGTAACCGATGGGGCAGAAGATGAAAGCGTGTTACCAATCATCCAATCACAAGTCAGAATAGACCATATCCAAAAGATTATTGTCAAACAATCAAAGGGCATTGAGGGAACTTATTACTATATTGTCAAGGCGCTTGAAGACCCAAAATGGCGCTCAAAAATCATGATTCCATTTGGCGCGGTCATGGCTATCCTTGGACTGGGGATTATGCTTCCCAACGAAATTGGCGGCATCGTCATCGGCGCGCTCCCACTGGTACTTGGCCTGTACATCTTCAGTAAAGGTGCAGGCATTGAATCAACTGTCAATCGTGTAATCCAAGAAATGCGAGAAAATGCAGATGCTGCTATGTTTTCCTCTTTGCTTTGGACTGCAACTTTGTTTAGTGCAATTTTTGCAGTAGCAGAAGGGTGGAGGGAATTTATTACGCAAGATGTGGGTGCTGCGACTCAATCTGTCGTTTGGCTAAATGTGATTCACTCATCGTTGGCATGGACCATTATTGCTTTCCTTACATCGACAGCAGGATTCATGCTCCTTCGTTTAAAGCGAGGCTCCTTTTCAGGTAGGCTAATCGTTTTGGGTGTTTTTGGCATGGTCGTTTATTCGTTCTTGAATACAGCCCTTGTCATTGCCATTCGTGTTCTTGATGGAACTGCCTACGAATTTAGTGTTGATGTGATTCTCAATGATTTGACAACGCCCCTCATCTGGGTCGTTGTACTTTGGATGGTCATGACCATTGTAAGGACGCTTCAAGCAAAACAGGCACAAGCAGACCGTTACTGGGGAATTTGATCAAAGGACAAACCTTGGTACAACTTTAGCAAGAGTGTTGTGCCCGACTACACCCACCAGTGCCCCCTCGCTGTCTACAACACCGAGTTGATTGAGGTCGTGTGTAAGCATCAAAGCCCCTGCCTTGAGTAGAGGGGTCTCCTCTCTGACCGTCAAGGGCGGATGGTTGAGAAGCTGTTGAGCAGGAATGGAATGCATCCAAGCGATGTCTCTGTTAACGGTTTTTCGAGCGATTAATTTGAGCAAGTCAACCGCATGAAGACGTCCGAGCGGCACACTTTCGTGGTCAACTATGAAAATGTGGTCCCAGTTGTTTTGGGTTAACGTCTCCAAAACCGCCGCCATAGAGTCAGAGGCAAGTAAGGAATGAGGGTGCTGCATTGTTTGCCCACAGGTAACGTTTCTGGCTGCTTGCGCGTTGGTCGGGCGCCGTGATGATTTGCGACTTCGGGTCTTTGATGCCATATGCTCTCAGCGGTCTGCCGCAAGCGACCCTTTTTGAAGCCTTCCATTTTCCACTTCCCAGTAGATACTTTCCGGAATCCATAAGAATCTCTTGTACACCCAGCCTCAAATGATAAATTCAAGGTACCATTGGGAATTATATGGGCGTTGTTCCGCAAGACGAAATCAATGCGTTAAGAACGATGGATGACTACAGCCAAATGCTCGAAATTGACCGACTTTGTAGGGTTTATCAAACAGACGAGGCTTCAATTCGAAGCGCCCTCTCCCCAGCCCCAGGGCAAGGAACACCTCCTTCAAACCCTGCACCGACTTGGGATACGTCTCACAAAACGCTTCCTCCAACGACGCCTTCCCCACCCAGTAATGTAGGTCCTACCGTGCTTAACAGGGACCAATTTCGATATGAGTATGACCCAAGCCGCGAGGCATCACAGCGAAGAGAACAGATCAATCAAGCCATTCTCTGTTCAGCCTGTGGGGTTGCACTTGGGATACCAGACATCCGCCCAATCAAAGTGACATGTCCCGCTTGTTTGTTTGAAGCAACCTATACTGAATGAACGCACCCTTGATGTGGGATGCTCAGCAGGGCGAATCATGCGTGACGGCTCCCCTCGTCTGTGGCCCTACTCTCCAGCAAATTCCCCCATTGCTTTACCCGACCGCCCACTTCTGTGTACTAGTGAAGAGGTCATAACACTTCTAAGCAACACCAAAAAGCCACCATTTGATGTATCTTTGAAGGGAGAGCAACTCACATCCTATCTTGCTGAATTTGAAACAGAAACTGGCTCAATTGATACCCTATTGAAAGCACAAAATGTTGCGGTGATGGCTCAACGTAGGCCCATTCTTCTTCTTGGAGAACTCGCAAATCCCTACCGGTTACAAGATATTAACATCGGCCCATTACCAATCTTTCCAGTTCGTTTAGAAGGAGTTTGTAAGACTTGGGCTGATGGATTAGATACTCGTGAAGCGTATCCTGGCGTCCATCATGTGACTCTTGCACGAACACCTGGGTGGTGGGAGCATTCTCATGTGGGAATGGCGACAGTAGAGCAAATGAAGGCGATGATGGCATGGCTTGAAAACGGCGTTCGCACCTCTTGGAAGCCTGTGAAATTGGCAGAAGGGCTTGTACGTTTGGATACTCAACCAGAACTTGAGCCCCCTTCCAAGGCTGACATCACATGGGATGGAACAGTGGAGCGTGTAGAACTTCCCATGCCCAAACCGACAGGGCCAATGCTTGACCTCTCAGCCCTTATGGTGCCAGTTCACACTCGTCAGGGATGCTACAATCATCGAGGAAGGCTTGCAAGGTGCGCTCATATGAATCAAAGGGACTTCCATGACAACCTCTTTCGGAAGGGTTCTTCCCACCGTTGGAATGACGTTTTAACAGTTCAGTGA
>DASCRS010000078.1:0-5278 GCA_034402455.1 Candidatus Poseidonia sp.
GTATAGCGGGTCAGTTTGTAGCCATCGATGAGAGTGTCCATGTTCGTGTTATCGGATTGGATGAAGGCGCATATAACGCTGGAATTCAACCATGTGACACGCTCATTTCTATTGACGGAGAACCTGTCGATTCTCCAGAAACCTTCCGAGATATTTTGAGGACTTATAGCGCAAATGATACGGCGGATGTTGTTGTTCGTCATCAAGAAGGCGAGCGGGAGACGTTAACAGTGACATTTTCGGATACACACTCTCATTATTCCAGTTTAGGTTACAATAACGAAACGCTTGCGAGCATGGGCGTTGAGCCAGGGGATGCATTCCTCGGAGTTGTTGGAATTTCAGACGGAACGGATGGTATTGATCGTTTGGCAGGCCCACTGGGGCCTCGTTGGGAGGGAACACTTGGACAACGAGCAGTATCAGTACCGTTCCATCTCCTCTCCATTATGTTGGTTCCTTTTGATTTGAATGGAGTTGCAATTCACCCCTTTGAAGAATCGTTATTGGAGGCGGGAGACGGAATTATTGCCTCTATTCTAGGTACGAACGGCTTACTATTCATGACAAGTTTCTTCTTTTGGCTCATGTGGGTCAATATTCTACTCGGTTTTACCAATCTCATTCCGATGGTACCTTTTGATGGGGGCCATATGCTCAAGGATATGGTACACTCTTGGTTAAGTGGTTTGAAACGACTTGGACGGAAACTGAAATTATGGGATTTACATCCAATGTGGGTTGACCATCTATCACAACGAGCCTCTAGTTACTCTTCGCTCGCCTTACTAGGAATGCTTTTGTTCACAATCATCATTCCGTATTTGTGAAGGTTTGATTGACAAGTGTTGTGCGCCGTCGTTGAAGTTCTGCAAGGATATCTTCGCTTTTCTTCTGAGTATTGGGAATTTTATCCCTTGGAATTTCCTGTTTTTTAGCTCGTTGCTTCAAATTTCCCATCATATCGGTGTTTGTTTGTTCATGAGAGCACAATACGGCTATGAATTTGTTTAGGGGCATGCCTTGCTCCCAATCAATAAACGGAGTCCCATTTCGATTGAGTGGAAGAGCAGGTATGAGTGATGCAAGCCTCCGCAATGTGCCACTAAGCCCTTCTGTTTCAACACGAAAGATTCTCCACGAATCTCCCCGAACACCCTTTCTTCTGTGGGCATAAAGTGGCATGAGGTTTGACCGCTCACCTTCTGCAATCATTGCTTGAAGTTGATTCATGGTCCGTCCTGAAAAATACAATTTATGCGCTTTTGTGGTCTTCACTTCAATGGGAAAACAACAGTCGCCCCTCAAGGCAACAAGATCACCGCTTCCTTCCATTCCCGAACCTGCTGCTCGTACCACCAAGAATGGTCTTTTTTGAACGAGTGCCATCCGTCCTTTTTCATCAGGTGTACATGAACGGGTAACGGCATGAATGCCTTTTTCAGTTCCGGAAAGAACCTCTCGAAGTTCCCGCTCGTAGGCGCCCGTCATGGCCCAACATCGTTGTCCATCGTTCTTGATAACTTCGGAAGAAGTCCCTTTTGTTTGATGGATTTTCATTTGCGTTTTGTTGAGCCGTAAACCGATACATTAGAACAGGGTGGGCGCCAAGAAAACAATGTGCAGACGGTATATGTGCGAACCGATGATTTTCGTATGGCTTATCGCCTATTACGAGAACTTCAAGCAAAACACCTCAATGCCCAACTCATTGGCATAGGTGAAGAACTGCCAGACCCAGATGGTTGGTGGTTTGGCACCCCCGAAGAAGTTGAACGCTTTGGAGGAAATGGAATTGGAACCACCGCAGAGACGGTTCCCGCTTCTGTACACCAATTGTATCGCTCATTTCGAAAGTTGGATGTCGTTCATCGCTTGACCATCGGGATTGATCCAGGTCCCCGGCCAGGTTGTGCATGGTTGGTTGAAGGAATGTTGCTTGGAAAATCGCAGGATGAATCTATTGAAGACGCCGTACAGCACGTCATTGGTTTAGTACATGTATACAGCCCTGAAGTTGTTGATGTACGAATTGGCCATGGTTCACCACTTCATCGTGACCGTCTCATCAATCGTTTCCTTGCTGAAGGATTCCAAGTTTCACAAGTTAATGAGCATCGAACAAGCCGAGGTTCTAGAAGGCATGAACACGCGTCTTCGGCTCTCAAAATCGCATTACTAAAAGGGGAGCCAGTAATCGACAAGAGAATGGTTGAACCAACTGAAGGAGAACTTCGAAACATTCAGCGACTGAGCCGTAAGCGTTCGAAGGGAGCACTTACCATCTCTCTTGAAGAAGCCCACGATGTTGCCTGTGGAGGATTGACGATGGATGAAGCCTTGTGGAGAGCAGGTTATTCAGATTCTTTCAGCGAATCTTCAACTTGAAGTACTTTTAATTCAGGGGCACCAGATAGAATTCCTTTGAATACTCGTTCGGTGATGAGCGGGGAGATAAGAACGAGCGTAATCAATGAAAACAGTGCGAAAAAGGAAGAGGAGGGAACATCTTGTGTCCCGTATGAATTTGGCCCACCAACCATCAATTTCACAGTTCCAATCCAAGGCAACTCACCACCCGCTACACCCAGTACCCAATCATTGCGGATGGGCCCCACAATTCCACTTTCACCGTGTACCCCCGCTGAGCCGTTGGTCACCGAAGCACCTTGGTCAACAGAGCATTGATTATTGTCTCCAAGGGTGAGAATTCCTTCATGTGCAGGGCGCCAATTCCATACCACGAGATGCGACTCTACATTGCCGTGTGCGGGTCTCTTACAATCATAAAAACCAGCATCATAACCATCAAACTTGATTGAAATCGTGCTTGCGTTGATTACAGAAGTACCAGGTACTGTCCATGTCCAAATACAAGCACCAAGTACATCATCGGGTCCAATAAGTTCCGCGTCATAGGAGGAATTCGTCGGACAGGGGTTGGTTTCTCCTCGCTCTGGAACCGTGATACTAGCAGCCTGCACCCTCAAGATTGCTCTGTGAATTATTGGAGTTCCATCTTCTCCGTTTTTGGCATAAATTATCACATCCCCCTCCATTCCATGCTGCTCGTAGCCAAAGGATGGATGGTTGGAATCGGTTGCTTCAGCAAAGGTAGTGATAGTATCTGCTGGATTTTTGTGAACCAATATGAGGTCGCCAGCATCAATGCTCCCAACTTCACCCTTTTCGTCGTGAATCATCGATTCTGATTCAACTACCACAAGAGGTGGCATTGAGCCAGTATGAATGAATAGTGCTAACACTAAACAAGCTATCATTCCAACTGCAAGTGCGATTTCAAGAACCAAGGTTTTGAGTGGGTCTTGGTCTGACATGAGAGGTCCCCGTGCTTATCGGCGGAGGCCCCGGCTATCAAGGAATTCATTCCATTGGGCAAGATATCCTGCTCCAAGGGCTTGTGCAGATATGTCGCCATCTGTTTTTTGTCGTCGCAATTCTGCGGTTGATTGAATTTCCATGATTTCTTCTAGAGTAACGATATGGCCTCTGAATCGAAGGAATTCTGGGAAGGCGAGAAGGAAAATAATAGCAGACACAAAGCCAAGTGTTAGGGCAAGGCCCGTGTGTTGATTCCAATCAGGATGGTCTTGCAGGAAGAGGAGTTGGTAGGCGCATAATCCGAGTAAAATACCGCTTGCGCCAGAAATGATTGCTGTTATGCCATATTGTTTTCCATATTGCGCCTCCCACATACGGGATAGAAATGATTTCTTTTCACTCATGGGCTCACCAGTTACCTCCATGCAGGGAAGCCTCTTGAACCCTCGGTTTTATTGTTTAACAGTCAATCCAAGAACAGCCCGAAAAGTAACCCCCAAGGGCATCATTCATATGTAATGTGAAATATGGGGAACCACCTATAGGTGGAATTCATGCGTCGTGCAATATTTCTTTCGCTTCTTTTCGTGGTCTCAATGCTCTCGCCGCTTGCGATTGCATCAACAACCGAGACACAATTTAAAGATGGGACAACAAGCTATTCTCATACCTTTTCACAAGCAGGAAATGGTTCTGCGGGAATTGTATCTATTCCCTACGGCGCTGAGGTAACTTCCGCTGAGTTCAATCTTCGGGGAGATGCAAGTCAGACAACATGGACCAATTTCACCACCAATGACCACTATGGTGGCGAAGGCGATGGTCGTATCCAAGGAAAGAGCAGCAGTGCACCTTCTCCATTCCAAACGGTTTATCGAGATAACCTTGAAGTCACTGGCCAATCGGTCTATTTGAAGGGAAACCCCACACAGTATTCTCCGCAGTTCAGCAGTTCAAGCCAAGTCAGCCAAATTGGTAGTGCGACTATGAATACAACAGGAGAATTCGTTGCCCTTAGCGACCAAGGATATGTGAGTCCTACCAAGAAATACAGCGACATTACTGTTTCTGGCGGTTCATGGACCTACACTGGTGTTGTGATTCCCGTTTCTGATGACCAAATTCATGTCTTGCGATACACCTCAACTTCCATGACAGGTACGCCTACCATTATGCGTTATAACGCAACTACTGGCGTTTATTTGGGCACTGCATCAATGTCCTATGGTTCTCCTTGTAATACCAACGCCTATCGTAGCATTCACGATGCGGACATCTACAACGGAGACATCTATACCGCACACTATTCCTATTATATGGTTGCAAAATGGAGATTGAATGCTGCAAAAACCTCGTGGACTTGCCAAGCCATGTACAATTATAATTATCCAAATTACGTAACAGGAATTGACTTTGATGACAATACTGGAAAAATGTATGTCGCCATTTATGATACATCTGCTCAAAATCACTATGTCAAAGAAGTGAATCCAGCCTCACCAACCGTGGTTTACAATTCTTGGTTGATGATGTCGACCTCATATTACTATGACTATGGAGCAGGACTCACAGTAAGCATGCCGAACATCGCCTACAATATCTATTACTACAACACGGGATTCAAGAGCATCCACTATCATTTCAACATGCAGAACGGCTTTTTGAATCCACAAGGGCAACGTACGATGCCAGGAGGAGGTCACTATGGAATGGTCGATACCGAGGACCACAAGGTGTATTTTTCATGTCATTACTATGCCTCATATTGTTCTCAAGGTCAGCGGCGCATCCATGTTTACGGAGATGGTGCGCACTTTGATGTTCGTTCATCCTCTGTGTCAAGTCAGATGATCGTCGGCCAGAGTGTGAGCGTGTCACAGGCTATTGATTCAATCACGCTCAGCGGTGTTTTCGGTTCAATGCCAACAGGGACTAG
>DASCRS010000079.1:0-19740 GCA_034402455.1 Candidatus Poseidonia sp.
GAGGTGCATGCAGCGCGAGCGGTCAAAGCGAAAATGGCGCAGCAACCAGAACCGTTACCCCCTCTCCCACTCGAAGGTAAACGGATTGAAGAAGCAAAGGTAGCCGCTGGAATATTGGAGCGCTATGGGCTTGATGGCCGCGACCTTAATCCTACAGGAAAGAGATTACGCCGCGCCAACCCCCTTCACATAATTCCCGTCTTAGCGCGAACACTCTTATTTTTGACATTCCTTCCATTTTCATTAACTTCATTAGGGCTTCAAATTACATTGGGTCGAGTACTCGGGGACTCAACAGATGAAGGACTTGATGCCCGAACTAGTTTTCAATTCTTGGCAGCGTTCTTCGGCTCTATTCTTGTTTGGCCAGTGATCGCCGCATTGTGGCTAGGAGCTGGACTCATATTCCACGAAGGGATTACTTCTGTAGTTGGTATTGATTGGCGCATTGCTCTTGGTGATTCGGATAGCATGCGGCTTGTAACTGCAGTTTTGGCATATTTCGCCATGTTTCCAGTATTCTGGTTCAGCGGCAAGACCTTTTCCTGGTCATGGGACGATTTTGTGGATATGCGTAAAGCCTGGTATCGCCGAACAATGAAGAAAAACGACCGCAGTGAACTTTTTGGACTTCTAGAAAATCTTCTTGAAAAATAGTATAGGTCGCCCGAATCCAAAGGGTTCGGTTCAAACGGGAGGAAGTGTTGGCTTGTTTCATGACGCCAGATGAAGTAGCCAACCAACTCAAAGAGTGGTTCGCTGAAGAACGGCTCACGGCTAAGGAGCAAAACGACCCAAGAGCCAATACGCATTTTCTCGTACGCTACCCAGGTGGTAAACAGGGCCATATGTTTGCAGTAGTAATTCCAAAAGGAAGAGATTTGGTGGCTATTTCAAGCATGACTCGAGTCGATGAAGGCCAACAAAAAGAAATGAAGGAACATATGGATGATGTGGAAAGCGATTGGGGCGAATGGATACACGAAAGCCGTCTTCACCTGATCCGTTCCGGCGTTGATTGGGTCATTCATATGGGGCATCAAGAAGAGGGAAAATCTGGTCCTCTTCAAGCCTTCAATGTAAGTCTACCAATTTGGTTTGACGGTTTGAGCAAGCACGAATTCATGAATAGCCTACGCAAATTATGGCTCGCGAAACTCGCCCTTATTCACGAAATCAAGTATTCTTACGGACCTGGCGTCGGAAAACCCGGCCCAGTAGATGATTGGAAGAAAGCAAAAGACGGAAAACAACAAACCGCAATGGACGTGAGTGATACAAATACTCCCAAAATTGAGTATGATGAAAAGATGTCATTTGGTTCTGGTTTTGACCCTTCAGAATGGGCATAATCACTTGAACTCCAACCCACTTGATTCCTCGTGTAAAACGGGACACTGGGCTTTGATGAAGGAGACCCAAAGGGGGCGCGGTTAAGTAGGAAGACACTCACCGTTTGCTTGTTCTTTCGTTAGAGGTGGCCCTATGAATCAAAAAACAAAATCACTCAGTCTTGCAGCAATCATGTTCTTGTCCGTCATGTCAAGTATGCTTATGGCAAGCGTTAGCGTTGCAGCAAGCACAGTTGTTATCACAGAAGCAGTACAAATTGTAGATGGTGGAACAGCATCAGATTCACAAGCCGCAGTTGGCTCAGACAGTTCAGGCAATGTTCACATCGTTTGGACACGTAACACCCAACATCTCTACTACTCAATGCTTTCACCTCGTGGAGAAACGTTGATCGATGCAACTCAAATCACAAACCCCGGCCTCCACAAGATTTGGCACCCAGATATGGAAGTAGATGAATTGGACAAAGTCCACGTTGTTTGGGCCGACAAATCTGGCCAACATGCCATCATGTACTCTGTTCTTGATCCATGGAGAGCTCCAATGGACGGGATGGCTTCCGATGATGGAACCATCACTGCTATTGATGACACAATCGTCTCACGACGCTCTCAAAACCGTGATTGGCCAGCCCTTGACATCGATAGTCAAAACAATGTTCACATTGTATGGGAAGATAATTACGACCAACTTGGAAAATTCTACAACCAACCCCAAATTTACTACTCCATGATTCAGCCCGATATTTCTTCAGGAGCCACAATCACTCTCTTTGACGACACACTTCTCACTCCAATTATTGGACACAAAGGACACCCAGATGTGGTTGTTGATGCAAACGATTACGTTCAAATTGCTTGGGACGATACCCGCGGCGGTAAAGTTGAACTTTCCTTTATTGTTGATACATCTGGTTCAATGTACTCTGAATGGGCAGATATCTGCACCGTTGTTTACGGTGGAAACTTCGCTTCTGGCCCATATTTCCAAGGAATCAAACCAATGCTTGAAGTTGCTAACATGACGGTGTACGAAACCATTTACGGTTTGGGTAATTCCCTCCCAGGTGCTGCTAGTTCTGGAAACTGCCAAACTCATAATCAGAATTCTGGCCCACGAACTACACCACTTGGACAAATCCCTGGTGATGATTCTGGCGGTATTCGTAAACTCCCAGGTACTGTCTATAACGGCAATACCTACTCTGGATATTCTGGTGAAGATTGGGGCCCAGGTTCTAACTGGGCTTGCCTTTCATGGAAGGATGCACAAGGAAATGTTCCAGGAAACCCCCCAACCGCTTCAGACCACCGATGGAATCCTAACGCAACAAAGATTGTAATTCCTGTTTCTGATGAAGGGCCAAAGGACGGCGACCCATCACAGCAAGCCGACGATAAATCTGCAATTATAGAAGCCCATGACAACTGTCTTCTTGCTGGAGTAATTCCAGTCGGTCTTTACGGCCAAGGATACGGCGGCGCAGGTAACATCCAATCCCACTTCATGGATTTGGCTCAATGCCCTAACGGCATTGTCTCCACCCAAACCCGAAACTGTCCCGGCAATACATTGGCAAATACCGATGCAGGTGGACAGGCTTACGAATTCCCTTCAGGAAGTGGCACCAATCAAATGGCCCTCCTTGTTGAGGCAATGGTTTACATCTCCACCAATAACTCTCGTGAAATCTACATGACGGTTCTTGACCCATATGCAAAGATGAACAACGACCCTGGATTCACACCAGGGGCGCCAGGCCACACCGTTAACGGACAAACCTACGTTGAAGACACAGGAGCAGGCGCAGATGGACACTTGGTCGTTGTTAACGATACACGTGTTACAATTGATGACGCATATTCATTCCACCCTTCCATTGGAGTTGACATGCAAGGAAACACGCATATTGCTTGGATGGATGGACGAGACTACGGTTTCGAGAAAGATACCAATTACGAAGTGTATTACACCAAACTCCGACTTCAAGGAGCAGGAGCTTGGGACGGCGCCGAAGAGGGATTGTCAACCTATGCGATCAAGAAAATTAACGACATCGCAATTTCCAATGTAGAAGGAAAGAATGGCCTTCCGCCAGCCTCTCCATATGCGGGTAACTCAGTCTTCCCATCATTGCTAACCGACGACCAGAACAATATCCATATCGCTTGGGTTGATTCTGGAAACATTTCAGCCAACGAAGAAATCATGTATGTGCGTTTGAATCAAACCGATTTGACAGGGGACGGACTTACGGCACTTGACCCATGGGAGGCAATACCAGTCACTTCTTGGAATTCCAATAAACTGGGGCCAAATAGCGGGCGGCAGCCGAGCATCGGTATGCCACCAGCCTTCTCCAATGATTTGGGAAGCGGCGCCCACCTTGCGTGGTCGGATACTAACAAGTGTGGCGATGATGGAAACAATAACCGATTCACCATCTGTTATTCTCACGTGCTCACAGGGCAGGTCGACCTTGAATATGATGAAGGCGAGACATTTTACCATGTGATTGAACCAGGACAGCAAACCATCTACAACATGACCATGAACAACTCTACGCCAGGGCCTAAAGACCTAGTTTCAGACACTTACGGCTTGAACATCTCTGGTGTTCCATTGAACTGGACCGCCAACCTCTACTTCGCATCTAACCATTCCAGTATCTTCCCCGACACACCGATCTTCCTTGAAGGCGGCGAAGACATTCGTTTCTACATGCGTGTCCAAGCACCTTCAATCTACCAAGCGAATGGAGACGAACTTGCAGAGATTGAAGTCACGGCTCAATCCTACAAGGACCCAGCAATTCAAAATGACATCACCACACTCACACTGATGGACGTCGTTCACGGAATTAATCTAGATACATCTCACAGTATGGCAGATATTGAACAAGGACAGACAGCGATATTCTCAATCACTATTACCAATACAGGAAACGTCAATGACGCCTTCCTCTTCTGGGACTCAAATAGCCTTGAAGGACAACAAGAGTGGCTTCTGCCGTTCGGGTGGCAAATCAATTTCCCAACCCGCGTAGAACTTGACCCAGGACAGTCCGTAACGAAGAATTTGATGGTAACAGTTCCGACTTCTGAAGACCCAGGGACTTTCGTGATTTACGTCAAAGGATGGTCTGAGGGCGAACCGATTAAGTCAGTTGAAAAAGGAACCTACGACATCCTTGAACTGAGTGTTTTCGTCTCCATACGTTCAACAGGAAACATTGAATTTGCTGAAGGGGACCGAAATGAAATGATTCTCCCTGGAGACTGTGCAACATATGAGATTGAAGTTACCAAGAACTACGATTCTGGCGATTTGGTCTTTGTAACTCCCGGTGCTCCAGAGGCCAAACCCGACGGAATTACCATGGATGCTTGGAGAATTGAAAACTGGGTTGTCAATGTTGACTTTACCGACGCATCAAATAACCCCGATGCGGCACTTGGAGTGCCACTGCCTTGGACTTTATCCGGTTCAGATGAATTTGTTACCAAGACGGTTTGGGTTGAAGTATGCGCTCCAACAAATGCAACTGCGGGACTTGGTCCTGCTGTAACGCTCAAGGCGTACCTTGATGGATATCCTCGTATTTCGGATTCTGCAATCCTTTCAACAAATGTCATTCACGAATACATTCTGGATGCTGGAGTTGACCCCGATGTCGGCACAACAATTGAAGTCAATCCTGGAGACCAAATTACACTACCAATAACCGTCTCTAACGATGGAAATGGGCCCGACCGATTTGATTTCCGCCTCGCCCGCGTTACCGATGCATTTGGCGTTGACGTCATTTGGGATATTGACATCCCTCGAGACAGCTTGATGGAACTTTCACCAAATACTTACCAAGCCTTTGATGTTCTTATGAATGTGCCAGCCAAGGTTGATGCAGGTGAATACACCGTTGTCCTCCAAGCATATTCTGAAGAAGCATACCCCGACGCAACAGGAAGAGAAACAAGATTGCGTGACATGATTGAATTGAAGGTCATCGTAAAAGAATTCCATGACATGCAGATTACCATGGATCCAAATGTTGACAATGCAGTCAAAACTTCGGCACCTGGAAAGGTCGTTCGGTTTACTTTCAATGTTACCAATAACGGAAACGTTCCAGATGTTCCAACACTGAACAACCACACCGCTCAAGCAGATGGTAACGAGTTGCTTTGGGCCGTTCTTCCTGGAATGAATAGCCTGAGTGAATGGAGCGTGGAGTGGCTTATGCTCAAGCAGATTAGTGCCGACGTTGTAATCGAAGAGCCTTGTATTGAGGAAGTTTCAACCGCGTCCTCATATCCAGAAGAGCAGTGTGTTTACCTTACCGATATTGGCGAATACCGACTTCCTGAGATGGCGCCATACGAAACATTGTCTGTTGTCGCTGCGGTTTCAATTGGGACCAACGCAAAACTCGACACCCGAAACCTTGGTTTGAAGGTTGTCTCAATGTATGGGAACATGGAAAATAATGGCGACCACGATGATTCACCAGAATGGGGCGGAGAAGACTTTGATACCAACGAATTCATCATCACTCTAAGACTGCGTGCTCCGAATTTGGTGATTAAAGAAATCATCACACCACCATCATATAGCAGTGAAGTTGATTCGACTATCCCAATCGGAATAATTCTCCAAAACACTGGAAACGTTCATGCCACCGATATTGAAATTGTTCTGTGTGAATACGATGAAGTCAACGACCAGGACCTCATCAAGGAACTTCGCAAGAACGGCTGCGATGAAGAGAACGTTGTCATGCGCCAAGTTGTTGGAGCGCTCCTCGCCCCAGATGACACAGAAGACGCTAAGGAGATTGAACTCTACCTTCTGTATCCCGTTAGTGCAGGTAGCAAAGGAGTCTATGTCGTTGTTGACCCGATGAATGAAATCGTTGAATCAGATGAGCGTGATAACGTTAAGGCCATTGGAGAAGCCCTCGAATCGGACAGCCCATTCTTGGATGTAGCCAGTGAAGTAGTTGGAAAGACCGCCTTGCCATTTGCCGTAATCGTGCTCACGATTGCTCTACTTGGTGTCGTTTATCTTGTGGGTAAGGGACGCCGTGAAGATGTTAACAAGCGTCTTGCTGAACAATCCTCGCTCGTTTCGGTACTTGCCGAAGAAGATTTCTGAGGGCATCAAAGCCTTCGGGCTTAATTTGTGCCAGGGCCTAGGTACCAGCGCAGCTCGGTGTTGAGAGGCGCAGCGATGATATGTCCAGAACGCCGCGCAATCTGGCGCTCAAGTTGAGAACGAATGGTTTCAATCATTTCACCAACATTTGCTTCGCCGAGCAGTTCTTTCTGAATTAATGAAGCGATGTCAAGCCTCCCCCCGCTCGCTTCAACCATGGATTGAACGATACTTCGCTCCTCATACTGTTCAAAGTCGGCCTCAACACCCGCAGAGACGCGTTGTCGGATGTGTTGGTGAAGAGAAACAATAGCGTCACGTTGAGCATCCAAATCATCCATGACTTGTGCGAGAGTTCGCAGGTGGGCTAAACCTTCTGCTACTGCGATTTTCTTTCTTCCACTCAGGGATTCAGCGATTGACTGTGATTCTGGAGGTAATTTGGCTGAAAGGCGCATTGGACCACCTTTTGGCAACCTTCGTGTTTCACAGCGAAAAAGATCGGGGCCGAGGTCAATATGAAGGGAGAAGGCACGCTCAACGCTGTAAATAGTCCGGGGAGGTCCTCCTTTTTTGGATGGAACTTTTTCTTTTGATACCAATCCACCGTTCTCGAGTTCATTGAGATGTTTGACCACGGCAGGTTGGCTTACTCCGATGAGTTCGGCCAGTTGCATAGCGTAGTGAGGCTCTCTAACCAATCGTTCTACAATATGGCGCCGTGTCTTATTTTGCAGGAGATAGAGGGCCGTGTCCAGTTCTGTCATCTTCTCAACCTATGGTTGGGTAGTGCTCGCCCCTCTTTGAACTCACCGATTCGATTATTGTTCATCCCAGTCTTTCCAACCGTTGTCATTTACTGCAGACGAAGACTCTTCTTTCCTCAAGCGAAGTGCTGGAACTTCCTTGGCCTTAGGCAGTATAGCCTCACTCGGTTGAACTCCTTCATCCCACGATAGGATTGCAGCGGCATTTGCCGCCTCCGCCTCAGCTTTTTCAGGTTGCTCGCCCTGATAACGGTCAGTTTTTGCATGGTCTTGGGCCGCTTCCACGTCTCCTTTCATGAGAGCAAAAACCTGTTCTGTCGTCAGTAGATTTCCCGATGTAACATCGGATTTTCCATCAACAAAATCTTCGCTTTGAGGGCTTTTAGCGGTGGTATCAGCAAAGGGAGGGGCGACGTTTTCATTGAGTGGAGGGGCCCCCTGACTATCTTGTGAAAAATTGATTGTTTGGTCATGTGTAAAATTCGTCACTGGAGTTAATGTTCCATCGGCATTAATCATCATCATTCGAGGCCCATTTTTCGGTTTTGAAGCAAGGTAAACTACTAGCGCTATTGGCGCGATGAGAATACCAAAACAGCACATAGCACCACCTGCGATGAGCCACGAGGAAGAAAACAATTCGTTTTGAAACGAATCTATTGAGACAAACCATCCAGCGGTTTCACTGCAATCATCCTCACATTGAATTTGAATCGCGTATTCTTCTGTTGCATTTAGTTTCCATGATGCTCTCTCGACAAAGTCTGTATTGTCTGCAGACATTGCCTGGTAATCGAGATTACAACTGGATTCTTTCAGTGCTTCGCCAACTGCTGCCGAACCGACAACTCGGCGTAGTTCCACATTCATTTCCGGCTCTCCTTTGATTTGGTAAAATCGGTAACAGGTATCATTGACAACTCCAGTTACATCCGTACCTTCCCCAATAAATTCAGAGTGGTGATTTTCTCGCGGGTCAAGCGCAGTTGAAATATTGCTGGACTGACTCATGATCATAACCATTCCAACAAGGATGAGTGCGCCACCAAATCCTATGAGGCGCATGGGCCAAGGCGAACGCTTGTCCTCGGGAGGGGCTTGCATGTTGGTTTCCACACCCTCTTCCCCCATAAGGCTCGCTCATGGGCCTCAGGCTAGACCAAGGTCTGCCAATTTCTCTGGTAGGTAGGTATCTGTAACGAAATCAAGACCGTACTTCGCCAAAGATTGTTGCTCAGCCTTCTTCCCAAGTTCCAACATCATGTTGATTTGTTCTTGCCACCAAGGGTCAGCAAATCGTGGGTCAGATAATTCAGCCTTAAGTGCTTCAACGTCTCGCGAAGAAAGGTCATCATTGGGGAGATCATAAGCCATGATATCATCAGCAGTGATTCCCAGATAGGTTGCGCTTGGAGTGGCTAAATATTCAGAAATGTGTGCTGTTTTGATGGCGCCGTATGCGATTGAAGCAAAGATACGGAATGACCACGGGTCGCCGTCAAGGAAGACCACTACGGGCAAGTCCCATTCTTCACTCATACGCTTGAGGATACGACGGGTTGAACGAGCAGGCTGACCTTTGAGATGAAGCAAACCACATTTGTAATCCTCATCAAACCCATTCTCAATCAATCGGTCAAACATACCACCGGTCTCAATGGCCATAATGAAATTAATATCGTGTTCAAGCAACTCAATTTTTTCCTCTTCCACATTGTAAGGAACGCCGTATCCAGAATCACCAACATCGTCCCTTGCATTGATTCGCATCCATTCTCCACGACGGTTTCTTTCCCGCAAGGTGAGATTACCGATCATACGAGCGCCGTCTTCCTCAGGCCGTAGTTTGAAATCTTCACGAAGGCATTTTGTGACAACTTCAAGGTCTTCGGCAAGATTGTTTGACTCATTTTGAGACCCAAACTTACCGAGCCCCCATCCTTCAGAAATGTAATACATTTCTCTCAGAGTTGAAGATTTTCCAGCATCTATCATCTCTTCAATAAATTCCACAACGTGGAGGGCACGAAGCAGTTGTTTTGCAGAACCAAGGCTGGTAGCATCCCTAACCGAGCGCTTCTTTCCATATTTGTAAACCCCCAACTTTTCATCAAAGCCAATGTTGTTTTTGGTTCTCACGGGAAGTGTCATGGTAGGGGCTTCGCCCCTGACAATTTTGTCATACATCTCAGCAACAACCTCATGCAGTGCTATTTTTGTCTCGTCGTTACTGTGTGTTCTTGACATTATTCACCACCTCCAAATAAGGTCTGTTGCCCGTTGGGCGGTGGAACTTCGGGTTTGGCTATCGGCTCATTGACTTCGCCTGCCTCATCCACATCTGCTTCTAATCCATCCTCCAGTTCCGCTGCTTCTTGACGACGTATTTCTTCGAGCAATTTTTCGTCCATCTTGGTAGCCCCGATAACATCTTGGCTACCTCTGAAGAACACATCCGTTTCTGTCCAGTCGCCCTTTTCCAATCCTGATAATGAATATTTGATAACATAGGTTTGACCTGGATCTAGCGTCTCAAGTTTCCAAGCCCACACTCCTGTGGCTTCTTTTCGCCCACCAGTATTGTTATTCTCCATTTTTGCCCCTTCGCGCTCTGGCCAAGAGGCTAGGAGTGTGTAAGAACGAGCACGTGAAGTGTAGTTGAACAACGTGATAGATACATCAGTTTGTTTGGTTTCCTTATTCCAAACTGATTGCTCCTCTGCAATAACCGCACTCATAATCTTAGTGATTGACCCCGAGAGTTCAGGCACAGGGCGCCCAAGTATTTCTGCAGATTTTTGGGCAATCGCAGGAATAATGTCGTTCACCAGTTCAAATTTCTCTTGAGTTTTCGCCATTTTCTTCTTCTTTTCAAGATGCTTTCGCAGACCCCGCCCCATCTCTAACAAGGCTTTTCGTGTCTCATCCATGACTTCGCTATTATCAGCAAGGGCTTCTTTTGCTTCAGAAGTGAACTGAACATTGGTACTTGCTAGGTGGACAAGAATTGCCGCAGGACCTTTCGGCACGCCACGGCCGCCAGCTTGATCCAATCCATATTGTCGCCAATCCACAGATTCAATGGCCTTGGTCAACAAACAGCCACCTTGCTGATACATGAGTGGAACACGGTTTGCAAATCGCAATACTTCTACCGGTTTGTCTGCAAGCATTCCTTCTCCAAAAATCAAGCCAACCTCAACTTGGTAGGGATTGCCTTGTGTAACGGTTGGAGTGCGAGTCATCGTGGCGACGAAGCGCGAATCAATGGTCTTTGAAAGTCCCTTTTTGATAAGAAGTTCCTCAATGGGTGAAAGACAATTTGTCGGAGGGTTGAGTAGTTTCACAGGTTTGTTATTCAACATCCGCTCGCCCTGGAAGGCTTCAAGCAAGGCTCTGTATTGCTCTGGCTTGAGTGATTTTGGTTTTGCCTTTTCACTTATTTCCGCTACCTGGAGCAATTCTTTCGCCGCACGAGTTGACATTCCTGAGAAATTATTTCTCAAAAACACAGTCATTCGTGAGTCGGTGGATTCACTGCACATGCGTTGTAGCGTACCGAGGTGAATGCCGTGAGGGTGGGGTTTGATGCTCTCTACCTTGGTTGGCAAACGTTCGGTTACACGAGCCCAATGGTGAACTTGGCCTTCAGGGTCGGTGAAAATAATATCGGCATGGGGGTTGACGATACTTGTCATACGAAGGTACTGGTAAACGCTTTGACGACCCTTCTGATATTTTGCTTTCAAACGGGTTGTAATCTCAAGCCCGTGCTCCTTAAATGAACCATCATCCAATTCCCAAATCTCACGGTTTTCATTGGATTTTGTAGCTTTATTTTTTCTCGTATCAAGACCGATATCAACGATAGCGGCAGATGCCTCCGTCGCAATTTTTGAGCGAACATGGGTCTTCTGTCCAGTCGTCAATTGACTGTACATAACGACGCCCGTAATCCCGATTCCTTGCTGCCCTCTTGATTGACGGATAGCGTGAAATCTTGAACCAAAGAGCAATTGCCCGAAAACCTTCTCGATACTTCGTTGAGGGATGCCAGGGCCATTGTCTTCGGATTTGAGTTCTATGATGTTCTTTTTCTCATCAATTTTTGTGATTTGAATACGGATTTCTGGAAGAATACGCGCTTCTTCGCATGCATCCAATGAGTTGTCTACGGATTCTTTGACGGCTGTAATTAATGACCGAGTAAGGGAATCAAATCCGAGAAAGTGTTTGTTCTTTTCAAAAAATTCTGAAATTGCTACTTGTTTCTGGTTTTTCGCCATTCGTTCTGCAGTTCCCGCCATACGCATCACCCCATCGGTCCTCCTTCGTCTTGATGACGTCGGGCCGACAGATGACTTACCCGCTTCTTTGAGGGTACATATACAAAGCAGTAAGATTGCGATGAAGTGATGCGTTTTTTGAGTTAAAAGCCCGCGCGGAAATCAAAGAAAAAGATTTGGATGCCAAGACGAAATAATTCCAGTGAATGCAGATGCTGCTACTGTGAGAGGACTTGCAAGATACAATCTTCCTGGCCCTGAGCGCCCCTGAAAATTACGGTTAATGGCAGAAACCGTGACCTGTTCGGGCGTGAAGGAAACACCAGGCCCCGCTCCTATACAGGCCCCGCAACCCGGGTCGATTAGATTGACGCCAACTTCGAGAAAGAGGTCGTGCCACCCATTGTCTTCTGCACGTTTCTTTACTTGCCCAGAGCCATATTGGATGAAAAACTCAACACCCTCTTTGACTTGAAGACCTGCAGCCTTCGCCGCCGCGCATACTTCGGCGTAGTAGGCGATATCATCTTCTTTTCCAGCAGTGCACGAGCCGCCGTAAGCGATATTGATGTCAACTGTCCCGATGTCAACGATGTTGGCGCCATTCGTGGGGTCGCTCGGAACCCCCTCGTCAGGATTACCTGGGTGGGCCACCATGGGAACGATGCTCGAGAGATCAATGATGTGGACGCCACCATCGTAATGTGCGCCTGAATCTGGGTGAACTGCTCGGGACATTTGACCGTCCACAGTAAGGTGGGGTTGCGTGGAAACCATCCAGTCATAGAGGGCATCGTCGGCTTCACAAATCCCAGTTCTTCCTGAGCACTCAGTAGCCATATTACACAAGGTGGCTCGCTCATCAATGGAGAGTGAAGCAAGGCCACTTCCACCAAATTCCATGCTGCGATTCAATGTTAATTCTTTACGAGCATGGTCAGCGAGAATGGCAAGGATAACATCCTTTGCAGTACACCCTTCATGAAGTTGCCCTACCAATTCAAACCGGATGGACTCGGGAACCTTAACGAATGTGAATCCTGCACTGACCAAGTTCGAATATTCTGTTGCCCCAACGCCCCATGTGAGGGCGTTTGATGCACCACCCATGCAGGTGTGAGAATCCGTTGCTTGAATGAAATCTCCAACTTCAATAAATTCCTCACGCGCTACTTGATGGCAAATGCCCGGTGAAACCCCATTCTTTGCAGAGTAATCTCGGACACCCGTATGTTTTTGGAAGGCAACTTGGAGGTCACGCAAAGTTTGCACTTTGTGCATGAATGGGACGAATTTGGGGTTGTGATGCGCATAGAGCAAGTGGTCTTCAAACACAGCAAATTTACTTGGGTTTGGGAGTGTATAATCAGACCCGTATTCTTCTTGAAGGAATGTATGAACTTGAGCCGTAGTAAATTCGTGAGAATACCCGCCTTGAACCTGAGCGATAACTGGGTCTCCAGGTTTGACGCATTGACCTTCTGGCTGACCGACCAAATTCCGACTGATGATGCGTTCTGCCATGGTCATCGGCTTAGGTGGTGTATTCAATGGAGGAAGTTTCAATTCGCTAGATTTGAGGGCTTTTGCAAACGGAAACAAACCACCTCTTTCCAAAATTAACTGAGTAACTGGGTCGTAAGCCCCAGTAAATACCTCAAGGGGTATCTCTTCTCCATTCTGCAATCGTTTCAAAATGTCGTGTCCCGCCATGAGTTGACCAAGATTGATGTTATTACGCTCGTGAATTGGAGCAAAGGATGCTGCAATGACGATGTTAATGCCCGCCCAACGTTCACATTGAGCTGCAGTTTCACGGCTTGAACCCGTGCCTTTGCGTTGGCCAGAGACGATGATCTCAAACCCACCGTCCTTCAACGCGTTTTCTCGAAATACACGAAGGCCATTGTGCATTAGGCCAGCGTAGGCATTTTTAGCAATCTCAACAGGCTCGTGGTCAAAGCAAACCCAAGCAGGAGTCATGACGTCAGTATTGATGTCGTCGAGTAAATCCTCAACCCTTAAGTCCTCCATTCTGAGGTCTAACCCCTCGTAGAGTTGTTGCTTAATGAGGTCCAAATCCTTGGTGAGGAATAAGACTCGCTTTCCTGGTGTTAAAGCGACTTTTGTAGGTGGCCAATTATTACGCATCGCCCCCCCCTCAAATTGATTCAAGGGCTAAGTGTTCATAATCGGTTCGGGGCATAAATTTTGTTGAATTGTTCTAAGTCAATGTATTTGGTAGCGCCCCATTATTTTCTTGAATAGTGGGGGAACCAAGGCTATGAGGAACATGACATAGTATCCGTGGGGAAGTTGCGGAGCCTCATCGTATGTCTCCAATTGATAGTACGGCGTGCTTGATTTCAGATGATGAGCAGGGTGAAGGGGCAATTCAAGGAGAGTCCAACGAGAAAGCCGATGGCGGCTTTCCCACGCATGCTGAGCGCCAGCACGTTCCTCATCACCACGTCGCAAACCATGATGTTGAAGATAGTTGACAAATTCAAGCAGGAATACAGCAATGAATGCCTGAATTACAAAAGCAACCAACCATTCGGCACTCGTCGCCCCTAGGACGATGAGAAAAGCGGTTTCTAGCAATAATGACCGACGCGTGTCAATGGGGCGAGCACGATAGGCTCCCTGGACTTGACGGGGAACAGTGATGAGAAAATGATAGTATAGGCTTCTGCCCCATGGTGAAGAAGTTGGGTCGACATCTCTTGCCCAATGTTTGTGATGTGTATGATTGTGTTCTGTTGTAAAATGGAGGTAAAGAACTGAAAACAGACTAAGACGAGCAAGCCACCAACTTGGTGAGCGGGGCTTTCGATGTCCAAGTTCATGAGCGGAAACAATTCCAGAAGCACCGCTACTGAGCCCCACCGAAAGGATTGCAAGAGCAGAAAAAGAAGTAAGGCCGTCTAAAGAGATACGCCACATCAAGGCAGCAACCGTGATAGGAACTAATGCTCCATGAAGGTGAAGTATGATGTTGTATGCTCTGCCAGATTGAAGCGGAACGGTCAGGTCACTTTTGCCTAAGATGGTTTCAAGCAGAGGGTAAATCACCAGTAGTAAAAGAGGGGTGAGCCCCATCAACCACCCACCGTACCAAAGCCCAACAAGTGACGCAAGAGGCGTCAGTAGCCCTAAGAGATGTGGGATCCAAGGCAGGCGCATCAGGAATGGCTTTCCTTGCCTCTTCTAAAGGCATTGCTTACCTTTTGCTAAAGATACTACGAAGCCAAGCCATTGGCGAAGCACGAAATATTCCATTACGAAGAATTTGATCATCCATCACTTTATCAACATAGCTTTCGAGATAATCGTCCATTCAGTAAGCCCCCTTTCGTGCGTGGAAAGCCCCACGACTATCGACACCACTTCGGTAAAATGCAATGGCTATAGCAAAGCGGGCGAAGAAGGAACCAAAAATTCCATTTCTATACTTTTGACTGTTCATTGTTGTTTCAACGTAGGTTTCTAATTCCTTATCCATGCGGCTCATCCTCTGAGGTTTTCCTCATAGAATACTTGGGCTCCGCCCTATTTGAAGAGGAGGTAAATTAGCCAACACATAGATGTTAAAATTAAAGCAGGTTGTTTTTACAACACCGTTCTGTGAACCCGCATTAATTCGCTTGAAATCTTCATATTTAGGAGAATTTCTCCAAAGTCGCGGGAATATGCGCATAACCTTCGAACAGATTCGGATAAACTTAGATTTTGAGCCACCCATTGACTGGTCCCTTTCTTGTTCAACATATTGTGCTCATATGCCAATAGAGATTCTTGTAAAACCTTCAATTGATGGCGCGCTTCCTCAATTCTTGCAGAATCTCTTGTACGTATATTGATCATCAATTCTTTCAATGCACTTTGCCATTCAGAGACATGTTGAATTGGATTTGTGTCGGTTGGATTTTCTATGAGTTGTGGGTACTCTGTGATGAATTGCGCCATAGTAAATGCGTGGTCCATCATCCGTTCAAGGCAACGGGCTAAGTTGGCATATTCTAGAGCTTGAGCCCGCGAGAGATTTAATTTCGTTGCAACCAAATGTGAATCCAACAGGATACGCACTTGACGTTCAATCAAATACAACAATGCATCCACTTCACTTTCACGGTCTTCAGCATCACTGATGAAGTCTTTTTCAGCCCCATCAACCACGCTAACGATATCCCTCATTAGCGAAGTCACTTGAAGGTACATTCTATTGAGGCTTGCATGAAGGGGCATGTCTCCTGCATTCAATAAGCAACGCAAATCTAAGCGCGTGGTAGTCTCTTCCATGATTTCAAAACCTCGGGTTGAGCGCAAAAATCGCCGAATTGAGTATTTTAGAGATTGCTGATTTCCAGCATCACATTCGACGGCGATTAAATCAGCGCCAGAGATGTAAGCTCCCATCAAATGGTCATGGAGGCTGTTGTCGGGTAAGGTTTCAAAATTGAAGTAGACGTGCTTTTCTAGAGAAGTTGCCAAATCTAAGGGGGTAATTCTCAATGCCCCACTCGGCCGCCAATCAACACGCAAGGAATCCCGTGCTTTCAGTTGCTGTTCAACAACCCATGGCTTTGGCAAACTTACAGTAAATGTACTTCCACCAGTGCTTTGCAATTTTCTAACTTCGTGCTCCCCAAGTCCAAGTCCCATAGTATCATTTTAGCGGACTAAATACATCTATATAGAATATACATGAATTTGAATATATACCTATCTTTACTAGGAGGTCCATGGAACCCACCACCATATTGCTCGGAACGGCATTTATCGTATGCGCATATATGGCTTGGAATATTGGCGCCAACGATGTTGCAAATGCAATGGGGACTTCTGTTGGTTCGGGCGCCTTGACATTACGAAGAGCCATTATTGTCGCCGCAGTTTTCGAGTTTTCCGGAGCAGTATTCTTTGGAAGTCACGTCACTGAAACCATTAGAAAAGGAGTTCTTGATTTTGGTGATGTTGGGTTTTCTGAGGAATTGAGCCAGAAATTGATGTACGGTTTTATGGCCGCATTATTGGCAGCAGCAATTTGGCTAACCATCGCCACTCGGTTTGGTATGCCAGTTTCAACAACTCATAGCATTGTTGGAGGAGTAATTGGAATGGGATTATACATCCAACCATCATCAGTTAACTGGTCTAAAGTCATTGAAATTGTATTGAGTTGGGTAGCATCTCCTTTGTTAGGCGGCATCCTTGCATTCATTTCCTTCTTTGTCATCAAACGACTGATTTTCAACAGCGAAGATCCCCTAAAGCAAACAAAAAAATTAGCCCCGATTCTAGCATTGCCAACATTCTTTGTTCTTGGCCTTGCTTTTCAATTTAAAGCACTCAAGGGCTTTTATTCAAATCTTGACGAGGCGGGGCACATTGACAAGACTCAGTGGTTGCCAGCAAAAGAAGGGTCAACATTCAATCCGTTTGCCGATGGGGCTTGGATTCCAATCAATAGCCTAGCAGTTGCATTAGCCATTGGTATTCTTGCTAGTTCGGTTTTGTACCTTGTCCTTAGACGCTATCAATTCAAGGAAGAAGGGATGGAAGGAAGCGAACGCGTATTCATTTGGTTGCAAATAATTACTGCCTGTTATGTGGCATTTGCCCACGGCGCAAATGATGTCGCTAATGCAATCGGCCCAATGGCGGCAATATGGGATATTGCGACTTCTGCAAATGGAACCTTATCCGACGGCAAGGTTGGCGTTCCATTATTCCTGTTACTCATAGGCGGTATTGGAATTACAATAGGTGTTGCAACATGGGGCTACAAAGTCATGGACACAATCGGGAAGAAAATTACCCACATCACGCCCTCAAGAGGTTTTGCTGCAGAGTTTGGTGCAGCAACAACAGTACTCATTTTTTCAATGCCATTCCTGGCAGTGCCTATTTCGACAACCCACACATTGGTTGGTGCCGTAGTTGGAGTTGGTCTTGCAGGCGGTGCTGGAGCTGTTGATTTCAGAGTCTTTGGAAAAATCGCCGCAAGTTGGGTGGCGAGTCTACCAATTGCTGGTGCAGGGGCGGTTGTTTTCGTTATCCTCTTTGCAGGCTCCCCAATTAATGTGGCAATAGTGACTTTAATCGCTATCGGCTTGACTGCAACTGTCGTTTTACGCCCTGATATTAAAGCTGAGAACCGAGAAGAACTGGTAGACACTACACCTTATGACACTCTAGATCCAACACCATTTGACATGTTTTATGGGCATGCAAAAGCGGTTGAGAAAACGGTTGAACACATGCTTGTTGCCGTAACGGCCGCAGCGAAAGGAAAGGAAGCAGACGAGTATATTTCTGCAACAATTGCTGCGGAATTAGATGCTGACCACATCAAAACAGATTTGCGCAACCACCTTGGGACTGGAGTTAGGATTGCAATTGGCAAAGACACCTTCTTGCACATGCTTTCTCGGCAAGACAGAATTGCGGATTATGCCCAGAATGTAGCAGAACAACTTTCGTTTAGAAGATTGATAAAAGACGACAAGGCAAGAAATTATATGAAGGTCTTGGCGGAATCAGTCCACTTAACAGTTCAGAAATATTCCGAAGCCGTGGAGCAACTCAATACATTGACTCAATCCGGATTTGCTCCGAAACAAAAGGCAATTCTCAAGGATTTGATTCTACAAGTCAATCTCCTCGAACACGAAACGGACAGATGTGAAAGTAATGCCGCGGCATATGTGTTCTCAGAAGGGGACGCTGAGCCCCTTGCTGCCATGCATATGTACCGAATTTTGCAGCGCTTAGACGATGTTGCTAATGCTGCTGAGAAAGCCGCAAACGCCTTCCTTCCAATTCTTCATCGCTGAGTAAGGATTAGGCAGAGAAAGCCAACTAGCACCCCTAGTAGGCCAAAACTCCCTCTTAGCGAGGATTTGATAGCATGGCGTAAAGTCCCCTCATCATCCGAGCCGCTCCCAACAGGGCTTATGCCCAGCAGAGGATAACGACTCAGGGCGTGATTGCATGGCAGGAATGGACCCCCAACTCAAGGCCAAATTACAGAAGCAACGTTACCATATTGTCGGTGAGCATGGCGGAGTGAAAACATGTCACTGGACCAAAGAATCATTATTACGTGAACGCCAATGCTACAAAGGAAAATTCTACGGCGTTGAAAGCCATAATTGTATGCAAATGTCACCTGTTGTTGACCAATGTAACCTTGCTTGTACCTATTGCTGGCGCGAACCTCATATGGATACACTCGAATTGACCGACCAGGACCCATTGGATCTGCTTTACGAGTCTGTAAGAGCCCAGAGGCGACTTCTTTCAGGATTTGGTGGGAACCCAAAAGTTCCCCGTGAAAAGTGGCTTGATGCTCAAAATCCGAAACATGTTGCCATTTCCCTCAATGGCGAGCCCACTCTTTACACTCGTCTTTCAGAATACATGGATTTGTGTCATAAGCATGGAATGACAACTATGCTTGTAACCAATGGAACCCTTCCAAAAGTTATCGAGAATTTGGACACCTTACCAACCCAGCTATATGTTTCGGTTGATGCTCCAAATAAGCAAGTATTTGACGATGTTTGCCGCCCAAAATACAACCAAGGAGCATGGGCCCAATTTGAGAAAACGATCGACCTTCTTCCTTCGCTTGACACCCGCATTGTTTGCCGCCATACACTGATGAAAGGCGTTAACATGAGCGATGAACATATTGCGCAATTTGCAGTTCTCGATAATCGCGCCGACCCCGATTTCATTGAAAATAAAGGCTACGTTTTCGTAGGACACAGCCGTGAAAACTTGTCTATGGAAAATATGCCAAGCCACGATAATATCATGGATTTTTCAAACAAAATCGCCCCACTTACCAACCGTGAGGTACTTTCAGATTCGCGGCCAAGCCGTGTTGCTCTTGTTGGACGAGAAATCACACCAATCCCAATACCAGAGCCTACGATGTTTTTCCCCCATGATTTGGGGATTGCACCATCGATCAAACATTTGCCGATGGCATAATGTGCAAAGGGTAGCGTCTGTATCGGCCCACTGAATCCCCTTTGTATCGGCAAATAAAATGCAAAGGGGTTTGGGATAACCCCTTGCAACTTATCCGAATCAATTTGTCGCTACTTTGGATTTCTTACGGTTACGATTCCACTTCTTGATCCGAGGTAATTGCCACTTGATAATAC
>DASCRS010000080.1:0-4953 GCA_034402455.1 Candidatus Poseidonia sp.
TAGCCTTGATGGGCATACTTGCTTTTGGCTGGATTAACCTCGGTACAGCGCCAATTAAACAGGCCAATCCTTCTCAAAACCTCTCACCAAAACTTGTTCAAAGTGAACAATTGATTGAAGATGAACTAGATGATGATGAAGATGACTTGCCCGAAGCCGTTGTGGCGGGTTCCCTTGACGGCGCAACACTCAGGGAGAGAAAACTTGCCAAAATTGAAGCAGCTGCTGCTGCCCAAGCCGAGGCTATGGCTGACTATGACGGAAATGACGAGACAGAAGTCATGGTTGAGCTTGAAGACGTTCACACCGCAGACGAATATGTCGTTGAAGTAAGCCCCGAATCTGTGGAGGATGCTGATATTGAACTCACAGTAAACGATCGCCGTAAGCGACATGATGAAATTCGTGAGCGTATCAAAAGGCGTCGTCGAGGCCAAATGGCCGACATTCGTGCCTCCACTGCAAAGATGTGGGAAGACCACGCTGCTGGGGAGGATTTGGTTGCATTGCTCCAAACGGCTGGACACGGCCATTCAGTCATGGTTCAGCCAGAAAACCCCGAACCAGGGCATGTCTACGGTGCGACATTTGTGCGTATTGATGAGGGAAGAATCCTCAAATTGCGTTTGCCATTGGATGTGGGCTTTGAATCGGTTGTCAAGGCTAAACCACAACTTCCTGAACTTATCGGCCCAGACGGTAAAATTCTGCCCCCCTTGCTCGGAGCGGATGGTAATCCGTTACCGCTCCCTCCACTTCCAGCGGCAAGCAGTGCACTGTCTGCCTTGCGAGAAGAAATGAAAGAATAAACCCGCTTTCGGCTTCTTCGCATTGCAATATTGGGCTATTAAGCCAATATTTTTTATATAGGGTCGTCCAATATAATATATGCACAATGTGCTAAAAGGTGTTCCAAGTTGCCTAATTCGACCCCATTACCCCGATGAATAAATGCCCACACGGCGGAGGCGCTCGACGCTTTCTGCCAAGGTAAATCGGGGTGAAAACATAATGGGAAAAACCAACAATAGAAAAAACACTGGAAGAAGAGTCCACGGTCGAAAACTCAATCGTGATAAGAACAGAGAAAACCGAGTGCGTCGAGAGCGTCAGCACAATACGGGAGGACTTAGCGATCCTCGTAAGGATAAGGTCCGCAAGGATTTTCTGAAAAATCGTGCTGATGCATCTCAGTTTCGTGCTGAGGTCGAACGCGTAAAAGGTCCTTGCTGCCCTACGCAGGAAGCACTTGTAACTCGTGATACACTGATGCACAAGGAACTCGTCAGTTCCCGTAGCCGTGCTTACAACACGGTTACAGGAGCGCATGACATCCTTGTCATCGATGCATGGTTTCGTCGGAAGCATGGTCGCCATATGGCGCACTTCCGCCTGTATCTACGTGAGAATAACATTCGAACCGTAGGATGATTCTTCTGTGAAATAACGCGACCGAGCGCAATCTCGGATTGGAGAGGGGCAATGGCCCCTCTCCTTTTGTGCCGATAGGCTCTCGGTCGCACGAGGGCGGGTTATGAGCGAAGGCGATGTCATTCTTTTGGACGGCGACTGCGGCTTGTGCACTCGCTTGGCGGTCTTCATGCATCCCCGAATGAAATCTAGCGCATCTTTGCGGTTTTTGGCCATTGAAAGTGAAGAAGGTCAAGCCATCATCAGTACCTTCCCGCAACGAGTTCAAGATGCTGATACTGTGTACTTGTTTCGAGATGGAACGCCGTACATTCGGTCCTCAGCCGCCATTAGATTTCTGTTTTACATGCGTTGGTATTACGCCATGTGGTATCCTTTTGCCTGGATTGTACCTTTGCCGATTCGCAATCTTGCCTACCGTTTCGTCGCTCGTTATCGCCATCGGATATTTCGAAAACCAGCATCATGTGTGTTTCCAATGCCATCCACTGAGGGCTAAGTTCACTTATGCTTCCATTGAGGTGTTTCCCTGTTGATAAATGCTTGAACACCAATTTCTTTGTCTTCACTATCAAATAGACCTGCGAATGCAGCGGCTTCAGTTGCTACGCCTTGGGATAGTGATTCATCAAGTGCACTTCGGACGACTTCCTTTCCAACACGCAATGCATGTGAAGATTTGCTAGCAATTCTTCGGGCCATTGATAGTACTGTTTCTTCCAATTCTTCAGAGGCAACGACATGATTCACAAGTCCAATACGATGTGCTTCATCAGCAGACACCATGTCTCCAGTCATGATCATTTCATGCGCCTTTCCATAACCAACAAGACGTTCTAAGCGCTGAGTTGCTCCGTATCCCGGAATGAGTCCAAGAGTTATTTCTGGTGCCCCAAATGTGGAGCGCTCACTAGCAATACGGATATCGCACGAACATGCAACTTCACATCCTCCTCCGAGTGCAAATCCATCGACCATAGCAATAGTTGGTTTGGAAAGGTTCCACAGAGCTTCAACAGCATTGTCAGTAAATTTCACACGGATGATTTCGCTACCTGCTCCAGCAAACTCGGTAATGTCTGCACCCGCAACGAATGCATGTGGTTTTGCTCTTTTCCCTTCAGCGGGAGGATTTGGAGATGCTCCAGTTACAATGAGTACACGGACATCATCTCTGCTCTCCACCCACGCGCACATGGCTTTTAGGCCATCCATCACTTCTGTATTGAGTGCGTTGAGTTTGTCGGGACGGTCAATGGTTAAGCAAGCAATGAAACCGAGGTCATGCTCTTCGTTAATCGGGAGAAGTTTCAGGTCCAATACTTCGCTCTTAGGCTGGTCCATGATACCCCCAAGAAGTCCCTGTTCATGATTTCATCGCACCTTTCTAAACAAGACCAAAGGCAAGGTATGAAATCCTCCCTCCTCGTCTCAACAACATGGCTGAAGATGCAGGTCCGCTCGTCAGCGCAAAGGATATGGCAAAGAAATACGGCGATTTTATCGCCCTCCATCCACTCAATGTCGAGGTTCATTCTGGTGAGTTTTTCGGGGTATTCGGGCCAAACGGAGCAGGAAAGTCAACATTCATCAAACTCCTTACTGGGCAACTACGGCCAAGTAAGGGCCAAATTGAAGTTCTTGGCGTCAATGCAGTTCTTGACCCTCAGAAGGTAAAAGCGAACATAGGTATTGTTCCAGAATCTGAATCACCACCTTCATTTCTTACACCTGCTGAATTCCTTGAGTTTGTTGCTCGCTTACGTGGTGTTGATGATATGAAGGCTAAGGTTGAACACTGGCTTGATTGGTTTGGTATGCAAGAAAAGCGAGATACCATGTGCAAAGATTTGTCCAAAGGCCAACGCCAAAAGGTTATGCTTGCGAGCGCATTCATACATCGCCCAAAATTACTTTTCTTGGATGAACCCTTTGCAAATTTAGACCCGATTTATCAGCGTAAATGCCGGCAATGGTTACTCGACCATGTGGCAGATGGTGGAACCATTTTTCTGTGCTCCCACGTTTTAGAAATGGCAGAACGAATGTGCAATCGCATGGCCATCATAAATGACGGCAAAGTGCTTGCTGCGGGTACTGTTTCCGGATTGAAAACTTCACCTGATGAAACGCTTGAAGATGTGTTCATCCGTCTCGTTGGCCACTCCATCGAAGATGTTGAACGGTTTACCGAGGAAGGAATTTCAGATGCGGAGGAGTGAACTTGAGTACTTCATTCATCGAATCACGTACTTGGGATGACGAAATTCCTGAGCGTCTGTCTTCTCTTGGCACTTCAGCCCATGGTGCGGTGCTAACCGAGCCTCTGCGTGGATGGAATGCCTTTTCGGCAACTTTCAGAGTTATGTTTATTGAAGAGGGCAGAAAAAGCGTTGAATTTGCAAAGAAACGACAAATGGTTTTGTTTCCGTTGCTTTTGACACTTGTAACGGCTATTTCGACCATAGGTCTGCAGTTTCTCGTTGGCGATTCTGCAGCGCAGAGCTCTGATATTGACAACAAAACATTCACCTGGCAGGAATTGCGTTTTGCATTGCATCTTCCACTGTTTATGTTTTCCTTGGGAATGGGAACATTTGCTTTCATCGGGCGAGATGCAATTATTCGCAGAACGGGTACGAAGAATTTCTTGTTGGCCACTCCTGCTTTACAACCACTTCCAAATTCAATGGCACACTTTGCATACTTTGTAAAGGACTTAGCATTCTATGTCATGCTAATCCTCACTCCGATAATCCTTGGAATGGCATTGGGCATTCTTCTTGATGGTGTGGCTGGAATTAACACGCCTCTTCTTTGGACTTCCCTTCCTTGGACATGGCTTGCTATGTCGGCCACACTTGGCCAAGGATTGGCACTTTCATTCCTCGCTTCCTCTCTTTGGCTGAGGGGGCGTCCCTATACTGTGATGGGGCCACTCGCTATTGTTGCACTTGGCATTGGAGTCGGTTTGGGATGGCTTCCGACCGAAATGTTACTTTGGGGTTTGGTTGCCCAATCCACTCAGAACGGATTGTTCATTCTTGGCGGGCTGCTATTTTCCATCGGATTAGGATTTATTGCTTCACTTCTGATTTTGGATGATTTTGATGTTAGCGTTGTCGAACAAGGCGACCTTCTTGCACCGATATACGGCCGTCTGAACTTTCTTGGGCGAGGGGAAATCCGCCTTATCGTCGCCAAAGAATTCGTAGATTTATTTCGCTCTGGCGCCATCAAAAAGATGACAGTATCGTATTCAATACCTCTTCTCGTTTTGCTTGGAATGGCCTGGTTGGTCGACTTTGCTGAAGCACCAATCCCTATCAATTTACTTTCATACGCACCGTTTTTGGGCTTTTTTGGTTTCAACTTTTATTCTTGGCTAACTATTATCGATTCTCCAGATTTCATGAATGGATTACCACTCAAGGTGCCTGATTTGATTCGTGCAAAGGTTGTGGTTTACTTCCTTGCAACCTCTTGGATTTCATTGATATTTATCGTGCTCATGGCGTGGCG
>DASCRS010000081.1:0-4437 GCA_034402455.1 Candidatus Poseidonia sp.
CTGCTTGCTTCATTTCATGGCGATGAAGTGCTACTTTGCCTGCCCAATAATGAAGCATCTCGTTCTTTGGCTTTTGATCAACTGCTCGATTGAGAATAACTGCAATTGCGGCACCTTGAACGGGCAATAAATGGTCAACCTGCTCTTCAATTCGTTCAATGAAATCAGGGTCGTCAAGAGCGAGTTGGTGGTACAAACGAAGGATTTGTGCATCCAAGGTATCCTCGCTCAAAAGCCAATGTTTCAACGCCTTTTGATGCAATTTTTGTAGTTGATTTGGAGTAAACATCGTTCGGCGAACATTACGGACAAAATGTTGAATTTCAACGTTCATCTTCTCGTGCTCCCATCGTAGCAAGGCATGCATATCCAAATTCCCAATACTATCTTGATGAGGGATTGTGGTTGTGGAAAGAGGTCTTGGAAAAAGGACATATTGGTCGAGCGCATCCAAATCATCTTCCTCAAGATTTTGTAGAATAGTTTGTTCTACAAATTTTTGAATATCCTCCCCCGCTTCGGGCAAGAGGGCTCCTTCAGAATATAACTGGAGAGCCATTGGATGTCCTCCCAATGCCTTTGCAACTGAAATGCGATGCTCTGGCTCAAGGTGGTCACCCAACAATTCAGCAGCATCCTTGAAATCAAGAGCAGATAGTTGATGGTACTCACAATCAAACTCAAACGGTAACGGTGTACGTCCAACGAGGAGAATTGTTGTTGCATCTAGTTGAAGCCTATTGAGCATAGTTGTCACATTAGGTGCGTGTCTAGGGGAAATCAAATGGACATCATCAAGAACGAAAACTCCTTTCCCCGCTGTTGTATCAAAAAGAGAGTGGAGGGCTTCAATATCGTATGGAAGGGGGTCAACATCTGGAAACCATTGGTGGACAATATCCCTCATGTCCGAAAATTCGTTTGCAACGGCAGAATGAATAGATTTTCCTTTGTTAGAAGCACGAACTAGCATTGCTTGCGCAACGGTAGTTTTCCCAATACCCGAAAGGCCACTTAGCATAGCGGTATGTCGGTTGTCAAGAAGCGATTCTAATTCAAGAATTATTTCATTTCTCCCAATAATTTCAAACATTATTTGTTCCGTTTTCGGGGAGTTTTCAACTTCGTTATTTTCTTCAAAAAGAGGATTTTCAAGGAGCCACAACCTACCCTTCTGTGTGAGGTGGTATACTTGACGGCGACGGGAGCCTCCGCCAATTACGTGAGCCACACGTACTGAAATCATACCATCAGACTCCAAAACCCCCAGAGGTTGATTTAATCCTGAACGCACAACCCCCATAGCCTCTGCAAGCCCAGGGAGTGAAAGGGCTCTTGGGACATCCCAGGCTTGCTCCAAAGCCTCGGAAAAAGTACCGAGATGACGTAGCAATTTTTCCTGGGAGCGCGTGGGCATAGTAGTACCAATGAGAACTTCTAACCTCTCCTTCATCAATCATCCCATTGTTTGCGTGAATCTTGAAGACACAGGGTTGTCCTTTTGAGTCACCGCCTGCAAGCGCCATTCATGCCCGTCGACCTCAGTTCGGCTGACCTCCCCAAAGAGTCGGGCGTTTATTTGTTCAAAACGAGAGAGGGAAGGGTTCTGTATGTCGGAAAAGCGACCCGCCTCAATGAACGAATAAGGTCTTATTTTGCATCCAATCCAGACCGTCAAATGATCACTGGACTTATTGCAAAGGCTGATGAGATTGAGTGTATTGTAACTCAAACACCTCAAGCGGCACTCATCCTTGAAAGACAACTAATCCGTGAACATATGCCGCGCTTTAATTCAATGCTCAAAGATGGCAAATCCTTCCCTTACCTTGTTTTGACTAATCATGAATTTCCACGGATTATGTACACCCGTAATCCACCAAAAGGCGCAGAACAGTGGGGTCCGTTTCCCAATGCAGGAGCCGCAAAACAGGTTCTGCAACTGCTGCGAAGACAATTTGGAATACGAGATTGCAAGGAATTACTCCCTCAAGGGTGTCTCTCCATGCACATCGGGCTTTGTACAGGACCATGCGTTACTTCCGAAGGATATGATGAGAATGTGAAAAACGTACGCCAAATTCTCAATGGTGATGCCGCGCCGTTATTGGATGAACTCGTTGCTTCAATGGAGAGTGCGTCATCTAGGGAAGCATTTGAGGAAGCAGCAAGCTACAGAGATACGATACGGGCTGTTCGTGCCACAACAAGCCAACATGTTGTCTCAAGCAAAGTTTACCGCGATTGTGACGCGATTGGATTGGCAACACAAGGAGATATGGCTGCAGTTGTTGTTTTACATGCGGACGAAGGCGTGGTTCAAGGCCAAGAAGCGTGGCCTGTGGTCTATGGCGGAGATATTGGAGAAACCATTTCGATGTTCATTTCAGAACACTATGCTCACCGAAGGCCACCCAGGTTACTCTTGAGCCCTGTACCCATTTTTGATGGACTACAATCTTGGTTGAATCAACGCCGAGGAAGTTCTGTAGAGGTTCGTACACCTCAGCGAGGAGACCTTGAAAATTTGGCAACACTCGCCCGCCAGAATTCCGAGATACAACTCCAACGCATGGCTACGAAATCAAGCGGCTCTCTAGAACAGCGGGCCGCTGATGATGGTGCTGCAGTCATGGGATTAGAACAATTGAATCATCTTGTCTGTTTTGACATGGCACAACTGCTAGGTAGTGAGCGAGTAGGAGCGAGTGTCGTTATGCGAAATGGACGGCCTGCTAAGGACGAATACCGAAAATACGTCATCAAAGGAGAGGCGATTGATGACTTACGCATGATGAAGGAAGTCGTTGTTCGTTGGGCAAAAAGGCAAGAGGAATGGCCAGACCTATTGCTTATTGATGGGGGGGAAACACACCTCGGCACAATTGCAACTGCTCTTGACGAACACGGATGGTCTGGTCGTTTTCCTATTGCAGCATTGGCGAAACGAGAGGAAACCATCTACCGAGAAGGGCATGAACCGTTGATTCTCGACCGCCAAGGAAGGATCATGGTCCATGCAAGAGATGAAGCCCATCGCTTTGTCAATACCTTCCATCGTAAACGGCGGAGCCGAAACAGATTGGCCGACCCATTGGAGCGTGTTGAAGGCCTAGGGGCAAAGAAACTCCAAACACTTCTCCGTCATTTCGGCGGAAGAAAGGGCATTGAACACGCTGGGGTGAATGAGTTGCTAACCGTTCCAGGAATCGGTCCTTCACTGGCCCAAAGAATCTATAATTCACTACACTGAAGGTCAATATTCATCAACTGAGGCCATGTCTTCAATGGACTCGCCACGACTTAGCCCTGGACTTGAAAACCCAACTAAATCTGAGAATTCATGGTCTCCAAGTTGAGCCTTGTTGATGTTATCTTGTCGGCGTTTCATTTTATCCTTCTTGCCCTTCTTCTTACGGCGGCGACGTCGAATAAACAATACAAGGAGGATAATCACAATGGTTGGATAAATCCAGAATTGTATCAAGAAGTACATCCAAGTCACATGGAGTCTGAAACTAATTTCATCATCAATACTACCTGGAGGGACAATGTATGTAACGGTTTGACGACCACCCTCTTCTGTAATCTTAAGGTCTCCAGAAGTTGATGACCAATCCTTGATTTGTATGCCGCGAGGGAGTGTAAAGGACACAGGCCCTGTCAAATGAAGATCTTCCAAAGGAACACCGCTGCTCTCGGGAACTGAGGTGTTCTGTTGAATTGGTCCAATCGTAATAGACTCTTGTCCTTCACCAGGATAAGTCAGCCCGCTCATGCTCACGATTGAGTTGCTAAGACCGGTCGTAAGCGTATTTGCTGCCCATTGCATGGGTTGGAGGAAAGAGGAAGTTAGAGCATCGGCAACAACACTGAGGCCTAGCCCAGAAGGATCTTGATTCTGAATTTTCTCTGTGTCAATGTCAAGTGCGATGGTGAAAGTCACCTTTGGCACACTCATCTTCAAGGTAATGGGTTCGTCGTCCGAAACCGTTTCATCTGGGGCCTCAATTCCTGAAATTTCTGTTTTGATTTCAAAACCGCTCAAGTCCATTTTGTCAATGCCTTCCTTAGATTCGAGTTCATTGCCTGATTCGTGAATAATTTCAGTTATGACCTCTCCGAAAAGAACAGAAAAATCCTTCATTCCTTGTCGCGTTGCTGTCAATTCAAGTTCATCATTACAAGCACTTATTTTTTCTTTCATATCTTTCGGGCAATGCTTACTTAGGTCACCAGAACTCAAAGGTTCATCCATTCTACTTGAGAGGTCAATAATCAAGCGAATGAGGTCGGAGGGAACCGCTTCCATAGTCACCTTGGTATCACCTGATTGAGGTATTTCTTCAATTGGTATTCCAATACGATAAATGCTAAATTCAGCGTCTAAGGCAAATGTGAAACTTACTGACTGCGTCCATTCATTGAGGTTGAACT
>DASCRS010000082.1:0-5825 GCA_034402455.1 Candidatus Poseidonia sp.
GAATTGACTGGCTCGCTGAACAAATCGCCCATCATTCCAATCTCTATTACAATTTGGCGAAGCCGGAACTCTCTGACACCGAATTCGATCAAATGTGGGACGAACTCAAGCAACTGGAACCCAATCATCCCCAATTACAGCGCGTCGGCGCAGACATTGCACCAGGAAGCGTCAAAGTGGAACACCTGTTTGCGATGAGAAGTCTGGACAAAGCCAACAAAAAAGAGGAATTATCTCACTTTGTTAACGCAACCACCCAAGGCGCTACCCGCTTTCTTTCTCAACCGAAATTGGATGGCTCTGCGCTCTCCCTAGAGTATAGGGTTGGACGCTTGGTCCGTGCAGCGACGCGAGGAAGTGGCGAGCGCGGAGAAGATGTGACGCGCAACGCCCGTAAAATTGCCAACGTCCCCGAAACACTCCCTATCCCCGTAGATATCCATGTGCGTGGAGAAGTTGTTATGCCACTTTCAGTATTCGAATCTTCTTATCGCGAAGTATCCCCAAATCCTCGGAACTTAGCAGCGGGGGCCCTTCGTCAAAAGCACGATGATGGAAAGGCCGATGCTTCTGATTTGGTGTTTCAAGCATATGATGCTAAATTCCCTGTCGGAGAAGACCGCCATCCAGACAGCCAGCCAGCCCCATCCTTTACTCATGATACAGAGATTCTTGCGTGGATGGAAGGTTCACTCGGTATTCAACCAGCAAAATGGGCCCTTCATGAAATGGATTCGGCTACGGCGGTTGGAGAAATATTGTACGCCCAATCTCAATACTGGTTAGACCAACGAGGCGACTATCGGTTTGAAATTGATGGAGTTGTCTTCAAACTTGACCATTTACAACAGCGAGAAACGCTCGGGATGACAGCGCATCATCCTCGCTGGGCACTCGCATGGAAATTCCCACCCGAAGAAGCAACTTCAGTTCTTATGGGAGTTGAATGGCAAACTGGTCGTACGGGGAACATCACGCCAGTTGCCCGCATTGCTCCTCAACGAGTAGGGGGAGTGACAGTAGAAAACACGACACTACACAATCTAGGAGAAGTGGAACGATTGGACGTTAAGATTGGGGATAAGATTCTCATCGTTCGCCGAGGCGATGTGATTCCAAAAATCGAGAAGGGACTTGGGAGAGCATCTAAAGAGGACCTCAAAGGGCGAGTTCACGCATCAGGTGAACCCTATGAAGCAGTATTGCCAAATTACGATGCAATTCAACCACCAGAGGCGTGCCCAGCCTGTGGGGGCAAGATTGAGAATGAAGGTGCTTTCATCAAATGTCCAGAATTGTTCTGCGTCGCTCGTACAAGTCGAGCCATCCTCTATTGGTGCCGCAGTTTGGAAATGGATGGAATCGGCGAGAAACTAGTTGAACAACTGCTTGATGAAGGAGTCATTCGCACGGTTGCAGACTTGTATCGTTTGAACTTTGATGAATTGATGGCATTGGAGCGAACTGGTGAGAAATCCGCCAATAATGTACTTTCAGAAATATCAAAATCCAAAACCATGAATCTTGGAAGCTTCTTACACGCTTTAGGCCTGTCTGGAATTGGCCCAGAACTCGCAAACGCGATCGCTCTAAAACTTCATGATAGTGCGGGGTTGATGCAGTGGCTTGATGCGGCACATGCTGCGAAAGAAGATGCAATGTTTGGCCCCGAATCTTCCGATTCTGGTAAAACCTTTGAGCATAACGAAGCCATTCGTAATTTAATGAGTATTGATGGAGTGGGCTCAATTGTAGCTTTGCACTTTAGAGATGGATTACAACAGCGAAGAGCGATGATCGAGGATTTGTTATCGCTTATCGTTGTTCAAAAACAACCAGCCTTGACTTCAGGGGGTCCGTTTGAAGGCAAAACATTCTGCTTGACTGGGACGCTGAGCCGGGGCCGAAAAGAAATTCAGCAACTCATTCAAAACGCAGGTGGAAAGGTGGTAGGGAGTGTATCAGAGAAGCTCGGAATCCTTGTTGCGGGCGAAAAGGCAGGTTCAAAGAAAACCAAGGCCGAGGCACTCGGCATTATAATTTGGAGCGAAACTAACCTGATGGCTGAACTCAAATCCAACACTCAAGAACAAGGCGAATCTGCTGATGTCCAAGAACAGCCAAGGCAACCTTCGCTTCTTGATTTTTAAATCTCTCAACCGTAGAGCATAGCGTTGCTAGTGGGCGAACTATCCTCGCTCTTTCCAGCACTGTCCATCAGTGCCTTGAGTTGCGCTTCTAGTTTTTCAGCCTCTTCAATAAGCGGCTGATTTGGAAGGTCAATGCTTGGAAGAAGAGAATTTAATTTTTCGATGAGTACAGCAGCAGCCCGCGCATCTGGCCACCGAGGGTCAGCCTCAACCATGAGCGACATTGTTCCAAGACCCCTGCGAGTTGCTTCACTCAAAATTCCAGCATTCATTCCTCGGATTACTCCTTGTTGAAGTAGAGGGACATCCATTTCTTTTAGCATGTCACGAACGGTTTTATTGCATCCAATTCCAACAACATCAATGTCTTCAGTATCCTCGTATTCCACCACTGGTTCAACGCCGTCCATATTGCTCTTCATTCCGGCTTTAGCGAATGCATCAATAACGATACCAGCCAATACTTGATGTTCTTTAGACCACTCAAACAAAGCCCACACAATCTTGTGAACTAGAGGTTCAGGGACCACCATTTCGCTCATGAGTAGTATGACTTGGTCGCAACCATCTATGCTACACTGTGGTTTACCTGCATAAGCACGAATTGGTGGGAGAGGCACGCCATCTTGAATCAAAGAAAGAGTCGGCAATCGGTCATCAACCAAACCACCAACGTACTCCAATTCAAGATGGTCAATCAAATAGTGGGCGACGATACTAGAGACCATTCCAACGCTCGGGAAGCAAGCAATGACCATTGCATTATCAGGTTCGATGGCAGTATTGATGCGAAGACTCGGTCCATCCATAGGTGTGGCTAGGGTTCTTGCGCCTTCAACGCTTTGGCTTCATGTCATCAAAGGCTTCATCATTGACGGAGGCAACCATAGGTCATGGGCGACGAAGGGAAATCCTCACAACGCGCCCATCAACTTTCACCATCAGCATGGAATCGCTACGAAACATGTCCGAGGATGTATTGGCTAAGCCGTCAACGCCTTCCCAGAAAAGCAGGGATGGCAGCATCTTTGGGTACAGCAGTACACGCATCCATTGAAGATTTGCTCAATATTGATTTGACGGGCCGAAATGACGACGAAGTGGGCTGGTTGCCCCTAGAAGGTGAAGGCTTTCTGAAAACACGATGGGAAGAAGAAAAAGCACAATTTATGGCAACGCCGCGCCGTCCTAATTGGAAAGAAGACAAGTGGAAGGAAGCCCTCAAACAGCAACGAGGAGGCGTAATTCTTCTTCTTGATCACCTCGGGGCGCGTGAACTGCCCCATGAACGAGTAACTATTGCGCTTTGGAAGCGTTTGCAACAATTGACTATTGCAGTAGAAGGTGAACTGAAAACAAGCGATGGAAGATTGATGGGGCGGTTGGACCTATTATTCGCTGATATTGCTGAAGACGGCACAATGAAAGGGTGGTTGGTCGCGGATTTGAAAACAGGAAATGCACCTACAAAGGAGTTGAAAACCGAGGTAAATCGTCAACTTCGAATGTATCGCGATATTATTCTTGCAAACAACCCTTCAGCCCCCCCAGTTCGTACCGAAGGATGGTATACAAAGACTGCAAGTAAATGGGCCGCAGAAGGTCCGAACGTGCTAGAGGATGCTTATGCAGCATGGGAATCTACGCAAGCCACAACAATTCCGATGGAAGCCAAACCAGGGCCAGATACATGTGGTGGATTCTGCGATTGGAAAGCGTGGTGCCCTCACTGGTGGACTTGGCGCCAAGAATCTGGAACTCTACACAAGGATGATTTCAGTGATTCAGTGGTTTTACTTCACCAATACGATGAAGTCAGCGGGGTTGGAGTATTGGAAATTTGTGAGCCGCTCAATGATTCTGGCCGAGCCATTCCAACAGGAAATCAAGTGCCCGCTAAGTTCGATGGGCGCGGAAAAGATGCACTTGAAGAATTACGAAATAATGGCCACCAAGGTCCAATGTTCCTCGGCTCCATCATGACCGCAAGGCGTTCATGGCGTATTGGTCCGTGGTGCGATGTCTTGCCGTGGAATCCTTTGCCTGACGGAGAACCCTACCAACGCCCATCAGCGTAGATGTTCACGCAATAACTGACGCGTTTCTTCACATTCTATTCCTTTCGGAGAAAGTAACCACCCGACATAAGATGGGTCAAGGGCTTGGATTTCTGTCAAATGTTTCCCCCTGTGTCGCCCAAAAGCGATGACATAATGCTCCCCGTCCCTGCGAACCTTGCCCAGCGAATCAACGGGCTCAAGGTCGTTCAAACCCCGCCCAAGTTCAGACGCATCGCTTTTCCCTTCACCATGAACAATCCAACGTTCAAGTTCAGAGAGGGAGCGGCGAAATGAAGGTGCATGCTCAACAGAAAGCCGCCAGAAAAGCAAGAGCGTAGCAGCAGCATCGGCTGCTGCAGTGTGTGCAGCTTCCAAGCGAATACCGTGTCTGCTGCATAACGAACCGAGATTATGCGGCCGTGGAATTTTGAGTCTACGGACCAGTTCAAGCGTGTCCATAATCGCTTTAGGACGAGGGCAAAGTTTCCCTAAGCGAAGGTACTCTTTTTCGAGCATAGCATAGTCAAAATTGCGAACATTATGGCCTACTAAGATGGCCCCTTCAATCAATTCTGAGACTTCATCAGCAATCGATTCAAATCCCTCAAGACTCCGAACATCTCGGTCATATATTCCGTGGATACGGCTTGCATCCGAGGGGATGGCACATTTTGGATTTACCAAGCGCTCATAGCTAATGGCAACGCCATCTGAAGCACTTCCAATGAGGGCCAATTGTACGATTCTGTCTTGTTGTGTTGATACGCCAGTCGTCTCAAGGTCAAACGCTAGAACCTTTTCATCTTGAAAAAGGTCCTGCCCCATGCAATTCTACCACAACTGCTCCCCTTTGAACATCACTCTCAAACCCAATGAGTGTTTGGAAGGGTTATGGGCTTACGCAATTGGTTTAATTTGGCCTTTGGTCAAAGGCAAGCCGAAAAGGAATTTGCGGCTGATGAGGAGATGATTCCCGAAGAAAAAACATCTTCTTTTGCTGATGTACAGCAAATACGTGCAGCAGAAGCATTGGCATTATTCGAGGAAGGGGATGAACCTCGTGAACTTGCTATGCAGGCTGTAAATGCCCCTTATGATGCCAGTGAGGCAGAGATTCAGGACCTTCTTAGTGACGAGCCGACTCCATCATTTACCCATACGGACGAGGTTACAATTGAGGATGTTTCTAAATTTGAAGACCCATATGAAAATGCGATTATTGAAGGAGATATATCTCAGGTCGTTGACCTTGGCGACTTAGAAAACACCTCTTCTGTTTAATCACTCCAACCGAACTATTAGAAAGGATGGAGCGGTGGTTTCCAACATGATGGTGGCCTCTAAGCGAACAAAAACCCCCGCCGCTTTTGCGGCAGGCCTGTTTTTGTTATCTATGCTATCTGGGTGCATGGGCGTTTTGGATACTACGGTTTCGCCTAGAGCCACGCTGGAAGTCTACCCAACCCTCATCCAAGAAGGAGAAATGGTGACATTGGATGCCCGAGAATCATCCGCTGTAGAAGGAATCATCACTGGATATAGTTGGGACTTTGGAGACGGTTCAACTGCTGAAACCGTAGTAGGATTCACATCTCATGCATTCCCAAAACACGGG
>DASCRS010000083.1:0-17220 GCA_034402455.1 Candidatus Poseidonia sp.
ATGAGTGCCCTCGGTTAGTTCCTTGGATACCCTCACGGTAAACAACGATAGGTGGGCTAACCTTGACCTTGATATTTTGCTCCTCTTCGATTCGGTACACGGTGATTTCCAAGTGCAATTCTCCCATACCAGCAAGGAGTGCCTCACCAGTTTCTTGGTTAGTTGTTACTTGCAACGAAGCGTCAGCCTTTGCAAGAGAGCGCAAAGCATCAATAAACTTGGGTAAGTCTTTCATGCTCTTTGGCTCAACTGCAACAGTAACTACGGGATCAGAGTAGTGACGGATTGCTTCAAATGGAACGAAATCCTTGTCACGAGATAATGTAACACCAGCTGCGGCTGAACGAATACCAGTTACTGCAGCAATATTACCCGCGACAACCTTAGGCACGGTGATTCGGTCACCTCCAACCATCATTGATACTTGTTGAACACGTTCAGGTTTTGCAGCACCAATTGCGTACACAGATTCACCTTGATTGATGGAGCCAGAGTAAACTCGACCTACAGCAACTTCTCCTGCGTGAGGGTCCATCCAAATCTTTGTGATCATCATTGCAAGTTCCGCTTCAGGGTCACAGCCAACCATAGCCTTCCCCATCACAGAGTCAATATCACCTTGCCAAATGTTAGGGATACGGTAAGGTTGGGCTTCAACAGGACCTGGAAGTTTGCCAACTGCCATGTCGAGAAGAACTTCGTGAACTGGGGCTTTTTGGGCCAGCTCTTTTTGATTCTCGTCGTTGCAGTATGCGAAAATCTCCTTGAAGGAAATCTTGGACTTGGCCATGTAAGGGACGGTGATTCCCCAGTTGTGGTAAGCGGAACCAAAAGCCACTGTACCGTCTGCTACAGATACTTGCCATGATTTCCTGAACTCTTCAGGGGCAAACTGCTTTATGAGTTTGTTAACCTTTAGAATAGTTGCTTGGAATCGCTCCATCATGTCTTCAGGAGTAACTTGCAACTCATTGATGAGGCGGTCAACCTTGTTGATAAACAAAACCGGCTTGACCTTCTCTTTGAGTGCTTGGCGAACAACCGTTTCGGTTTGAGGCATTGGACCCTCAACAGCGCATGCAAGAATAAAACAACCGTCAACTGCACGCATAGCACGAGTAACGTCTCCTCCAAAGTCAACGTGACCTGGAGTGTCGATGAGGTTGATGAGGTAATCTGTTCCCTCTACATTGTGAACCATTGAAGCGGATGCCGCGTTGATAGTAATTCCACGAGCCGATTCTTGTTCATCAAAATCCAAAACACGGGCTGCTCCTGCAAGCTCGTTGGACATCATACCTGCACCTGCGATGAGGTTATCGGAGAGTGTCGTCTTTCCGTGGTCAATGTGTGCAGCAATGCACAAATTTCGAATTTGAGGAAGGATGTGCATGACCTCTGTGGCCTTCTTGATATTGTCTTCTTTGCGTCCCATGGTTACCACCTTGTTCTCGTTGCTTCGTCCCACCGAAAAGGGGTTCTTAAGTGACTCGCAGTGTTTGACACAAAGAATTCGTTTGAATTCAGGGAGAATGCGATGAATTATTTGCTACAATCTCATTATTTGATCCTAGAATCCAAAATTGGGATGTCATAAGACAACAATGAAGTTGATTATATCAAACTCTGATATGCCATTAAGATGCCGTAAATGGCTATCTTATTCAACGAGCTGAGGCAGCAATTCGCTCAAGTTCTTCCTTCTTGCCAACGGCGTAGGAGGTAACATCACCTTGTGATGCCTTGTTGAGTTCGTTGATGATGCAACTCTTCAGTGTGCGCTTGGATTTGTGTGTTCCTTGTTGTGCACCACGAGCAAGGTTTGCAAGGGCGACATCCAAACGACGGGATGGTGAGGAGTCTACAGCCTTCGGTTGAGAAACAGCACCGAACTTGATACGAGTAATTTCTTCCATAGGGGCAGCGTTGCAGATAGCATCAACAAATACTTGGAGGGGATTATCGCCAGATTTCTCTGCAATGGTGTCAAGAGCACCTTCAAAGGCTTTCATAGCCCCCATTTTCTTACCAGTATAATTTCCAGTTCGCATGAGTTTGTTGATGTATCTCTCAACAACAGATAATTTGGCCTTACCAAACCATGCATTTGCGTGGCGGCCACCTGTGTGAGGCACACCAACAGTTGTGAGATTAATGTAAGGAGCAAGACCTGGGTCTTTGCAGGTAACTTCTGAAGCATCCCACTTTCCAAAGACTTGAGTTCCAATCCCAGCAATGGGTTTGGCGACTTCTACAACATCGGATTCTGTATCGCTCATCATAATCACCTCAGCGGATTGGCTTCTCCTTGCGTCCTCGGACCATTTCGTCGAGGGAAACGCCGTTGACCTGAATAACCTTGTAGCGAACTCCTGGAATATCTCCATATGAACGCCCCATGCGTCCACCGATACCTTCGACCATAACTTCGTCGTGTTCGTCGATGAAGTTGATAGCGCCATCGCCGGGGGCGAAGGCAGTGAGTTTGTTTCCGTTCTTAATCAAGGAAATCTTGACCGCCTTACGAATACCTGAGTTGGGTTGCTTGGCTTCAATACCGACCTTTTCAATTACGATACCCTTGGCTTGAGTGGAACCTGCAAGGGGGTCGTGCTTTGCTCTTGACTTGAGCATGCGCTTCTTGTATCGACGATCGGACCAACGGAATTTTTGTCGGTCTTTTGCCATCTTGGCACCTGCGAAGAGTCCTCTGCCCACCATAATCACCTCATTGAAGCAATTCGCCGACTTGCCGCCCCTATTTAATCAAATCCCTTAATCCCAACGCTTTCGTGGCGGCGTCATTCGTTTTATCGGGTCTAATTCAATGCTTTTTTTGAACAACATTCAAGCGACTCCGGCCGGTGGAAGCACCATGGCCTTCAGAGACCATCTCGGTGCAGCGTCCCAAGAAGACGGTGAAATCAGCCTCTATCATGGCATGCTCAATCACTCCCAAGCCAGTGGTCATGAAATGACAATTTTCACGAACATCGCCGAATGCCCCGGTCATCGCGCCGCCGTTAACATGTTGACCCGTGACCGGCTATGTTCTGCAATTGGTATTGAGCCAGAAGAGTACATCGATACGCTCGGCTGGGCCATGTCAAATCCTAGTACTCCAGAAATCGTCAATTCTGGTGAAGCCCCATGTCTTAAAAATCAACAGGATTCGGTAGACCTTGAAAAACTTCCAATCCCCCATCACTGGCCAGAAGACCGAGGTAGATATTCGTCCGCCAGTATCATTATTGCAGAAGATAATGGCATTAGAAATGTATCGTTTCATCGCCAATTTTTGCGAGATAAAAACCACTTTGTTGTCCGACTTGTTCCACGTCACTTGAGAACTATGGTGATGGAAGCTCGCAAAGAAAGTAGAGAAGTATCTATTGCTGTAGTCAACGCCCCAGACCCTGTTGTATTGCTAGCTGCGGCGATGTCATTTAACGAAAATATTGACGAATTAACCATTGCAGCGACCTTGCACGAGAAATTGTACGGTTCGTCATTGAAGTTGGTTCAACTTCCAAACGGCATCCATGCACCAGCAGACTCAGAATATGTCATGTGGGGTAAAATTACCATGGAAAATGATGATGAAGGTCCCTATGTGGACATCACGGGAACTGTGGATGATGTGCGCCAAGAGCCTGTAATAGAAATCGAGGGTATTAGTCATCGTGATGACCCAATTTTCCATGCCCTAATACCAGGAGAAGCAGAGCACAAAACGCTGATGGGACTTCCAAGAGCACCGACCATCAAAGCTGCTGTTAACAAAGTAGTAGAATGCTTAGATGTTCACATGACAGAAGGAGGATGCGGTTGGCTTGGAGCGGTTTTGAAAATCAAGAAAGTCACCAAAGATGACGGAATGAAGGCCATTAAAGCAGCCTTTGCGGGACACAAGAGCATGAAGATTGTCACAGTAGTCGATGAAGATATTGACATTACTGACCCCGTTCGTGTTGAGTGGGCCATGATGACTAGGTGGCAGCCTGACAAGGATACACTGATTCTCTCAAATCAACGTGGAAGTTCACTTGACCCCTCAAGGTACGATGATGGAAATACTTCGAAAATAGGATATGATGCGACCATTGATTTTGGTGTTGAGCGAAAAGGTTTCATGTCAGTACAATAGATGGTGATGACATGGTTGACAGCCAAGACCTCCTTCAACACCCGAGGCGTAACCTCGGGAATAGGTACCGTTCTTCAGCCCAAAAATTTGCTAATTTGGCCCAAAAAGACCCAACTCGCGCCAAGGAAAACTATGCATGGGCTGAACAAAACGCTCGTCAAGCAATTCTTCATGACTTTACAGATGAAAGAAATTGGCGTTGCCTTGCAGAACTTAAAGTTGCAAATCAAGATGGCGACGGACTTCACGCCGTATTGGAAGATGTGTTCTCAATTTTGGGACGAGACCCAGAACACCTAGAACAGTTGAAAGGAGTGGATTTCCTAGCCGTCGGTAGAGAATTACTTGAAGCGGCATTTGCTCGTGACCCGCTTGACCCTGATTCATGGTGGAAACTGATATCACAACACGAAACAAACGACAAAACATCACCATTCACTATCACTTTGACGGAATTTTCTGAACGCTGCAAAAGACTTGACTTCCGAGACCAGAGGGCCAACATCGTATTTGGTCGGCGAATTGAGAGAATTCGTTTATCTGGTAAAGAAAATCTCTTCATTGAACTCGCTCGTCATCTGCTAGCTCACAGACCTAACAATCATGAACTATGGATGGAAATGGGCAGACTCCATGAGAGAAGGGAGGAAATCGATGATGCTTGGTCCTGTTACGACCATGTTCAGCAATTGCGTCCTCATCTTGATGTCCGTGACCAATTCCTTTCTCGTCTGAAAGGAAATATGGATGGGGCAGAAGAGACCCCCTGGTCTGGTCCTTCTGTGACTCATCGCAACGCATTTTTAGAAAGCATGGAAGCTTTAACGAAACGTGTTTCCAACACTGTAGAAGTTCAAGTAGAAGTCAAAGAAGAAAAAGAGACCATCATTGACATTCATCCAGACAAAGTTCGTCTCGATGAGATGATAGATGGAGGCGACCTCCAGCAAGCCTTCTTTTTGGCTCGTCGTTTGGTTGCTAATGGAGAAGAATGGGCTGAAAATATCCTCGAAGACATCCAGAAAAAGATGTGATCGGATGATGGAAAAAATGCCTATATTTACTCTTGCATGGGTGACATGTGAAGGCGAAGATTTGACTTCAATGGGCGGTGGAGGCAGAGTACTATTCGTGAAACATCCAACGCGTGGTTGGGAAATTCCAGGAGGACATTTGGAGTCTGGAGAAAAGCCAGAAGAAGCACTCCTACGGGAATTAGAAGAAGAAACTGGAATGAAAGGGCATTTCATCTCGTGGAACAAATCCTACTACCCGAAAGGTTGGGTCGGTCATGTCCTTGTCAAAAAAACTCAAAATGGTTCTTGGTCGGTTGAAGACGACAAAGTTTCTGAAGTCAAATGGTGGTCAAGCACACCGCCTGTTATCGAGTGGACAAAAGAAGAATTTGAGGAATTAGCTGATTATTTTTCCAATAAAGCATCAAATGAGCGTGAGGGTTGAGAGGCGCTTAGACCAACTCATTCTTGCTGCTTCATCATCCTCATTACAGCAAGCCTGAGCAACAGCAGCCAACATTGGGTCTTCAACAGCCTCTGGGTTGGCCATCAATACTTCAAAGGCCTCCATACGGTCCATTTTGTGGGCAATTGACAACATGGCTCGCAAATCTGGTCTCTCTGGACCACCGTAGCCATCTTGCAGATGTTGAACACACCAATCAAAAACTCCGTTAATATCAGAACTTTTCACACCAAGTTTAGGTCGCTCTTCGCTCAAATCTATCGGCTTTGCGTTCTCAGCTTGGACATGCATAGGCAGTGAATCATCATCAATATGTTCCATTGCTAACTCGATAAATAGTGAGCCTCCTTCAATAGCCATTTGATTTTGATGTGCAAGAATTGCATGCTTGTGTGCATTCCAAGCATGACGCCCAGCATCAAAAAGATGGCCAAGAGCGTAGCGTATTCTACTTGCACCAAGACGGGAAATCGCGATAGTTTCGTGAGCATGACCTCCATTTCTAGATATATCCCCATACACCTGAAGAGCCATAATGTTCTCTCCTTGCGCCATGTGATATGCTGCTTTGTTAAGTAGCGATAAATCATGGTCACGGCTGGCCAATGCGACCGATTTAAGGCGGGTTTCAGCCCAAGTAAGATCCTCTTCAGCACCCTCCGAATCTCCTGCTTCATAGCGAGCCAAACCTCTTTCCATACGGAGTCTTCCTTCCAATGCAAGATCTCTTGTCTCAGGATTACTAGTGACTTCAAGAGCGCTTTCTATAGAATCCATTAGGTGTGTATCACCTAGCCACCTTCTTCTAACCAAACCGAGCACAGCATGCTCTGCAGGACTCAACATTCCATCTATTGTATCCAACAATTCAGGAGCATCCAAAAACAGAGCCGCTTCAGCCAATGGGAGCCATGAAGTCCAGCCCATTTCATTTTTCCATTCTGCAAGAGTACTTTCATCAACTGGTCCTTCTGTTCGCCATTTAGACACAAAATGACCAGGACCTTGGGGTGTTTCTATTGTAGTCATGTTAGTCACTTCGTTCGTTTGGTTCGGGCCACAGCATCGATAAATGCCGATTCCGCAGCCACAGGATCCGCAGTGCCAGACCAGCCTGCTGCACCATCATGCCCTCCGCCGTCACCACCGATGCTTTTTGCCACATCAGCCATGATATTTCCGAGGTGAATCCCTTGATTGACGCTAGAGCGAGGTGCACGGACTGTAAGACGAGTTTCGCCGTCTCTCTGACGTGTCACTATCACCGCATCCGCACCAACTGACACCAATAAAGAAGCAACCCTTCCCTCAAGAGTACCGCAACGAGTTCTCACAATCGTCCATGGGCCTGCATCGGTTATTTCTGCACGGTTCAAGCCACGAATGATGGCACCTCTTTCACTTGGAGAAATGGTTTCTTCTTCGATAAATTCGATGAATGATTGATAATCCATATTGCTGTGTTCAATGAGTTTAGCAGCGGTGGAAAATGATTTGTGATTGGCATGGCGAAATCTTCCTGTATCGGTGACCAATCCTGCAATCAAGAATTCACACACTTGCGGCGTAAGAGAATCTTGTGAATAAATGAAAAGGTAGTCTGAAACCAGTTCAGTTGTTGCCTTAACTTCCCATTGGAGAAAAATATCCTCCTCGCTTAACTTCCATTCATTTGTTGCATGATGATCAAGAATACATTTAGGCACATCAGGAAGTTTCAATCCAGTTTGATTTTCTGCGGCTGCATCAACAACCACTACACCACCAAGGTCATTGGGCCATGAACGATAGTTATCGCTTAATTTCCGAAAAGGAGCGCGGTGATGTTCAACCATTTTTTTGGCAAGCCGTCCAAGATGTAAACCACAAGCCATCAAGTTAGGATGCGAAGAGGCAAGGGCTATTGCAGAACCGACAGTATCCATGTCGCCGTTTTTTCCAGTAACAACGGCAACTGGCCCTCTTTGAACCGCAGCCATTAGCCAGGAATGAAAGGACTCCAAATCCTCAATCTGCTTCTGATTACTCAAACTCATTCTTGGTCCCCTTGAAGTGATTTTTTGAGTTCTTCATAGGTCTGTACCAACTGTAATTCACGTTCTGCAAAGCGTTCCAAGTGAATCTTGAGTGCCGATAAGGTTTCTTCCAACTCTGCAATCAGTGCACCACGGTCTGCTACTTCTACCAAAACTCCGCCTAGTTGACGATGGAGAGCAAGATCTTCTGGTTGATTCTTGACAGCAATAATCGTACCCTCGAGTTCCTGAACCTGTGCACGGACGCTGCTTACTTTCTGGCGCGCAGCCTGAACTTCCCCAACGACTATTTGCAGTTGCTCTAAGTTATCCATGCCCTCACCTATTTGCTGGATGAACCACTGGTTCAAGAATGCTTTGCGAACACCTTCAATACTTCATCAGTGGCAATGAGTCCTCGCATGCGGGTATTCCACATTGCCCGAAGATCTTTACACTTCGTTTCAGCCAATTCAAATGAAAAGGATTTGTCATCAACCCATGTTGTCAAACAATCTGTAGCCAAAGCAGCGCAAAGGGCTCGTGTATCCCTATCATTACGGGATTGAAGGCTCAAAGATAAGTGCCACATGATGACACCTCAATAACGCCTCACTCTTCTTCACTGGATTGCCTTCCTTCAGCGAGCTCTCGCTCGTAATTCATAGCGGCTTCCTGTGCAATAAAGGCCATGTCTGCAGTGGTTGCGCCATCAACGGACCTTCGTAGAATTCGGTTATTTGCATCAGAGGCTCGTGTGAATGGCTCCCATGCGCCGCCAGCAAAAGTATGGTCGCACTTTTTGCACGCCCAGATACCTACGGATTGGCGTTCTACCTTTGGATATTGACAAACAGGGCAGGTATATTTTCTAGAACGCTTGGCCATTGCTGAACCTGCGTTTCGGCGTACTGAAACACCATATCGTGCACCAAATCGTGCTGTTGCTCCAGCTTTTTGTGTTCGCTTTGCCAATCAGTTCCCCTCCTGTTTTGCTACGAGTTTTCTAAGTTCAGCGCAGTGCTTCTGTGCCACATCAAATATCTCGGCAAACTCGGCGGGCGTGAACACCCCTCTTAATCCCTTTTGCAGGGAATGGAGGTGGCCCTCGTCTCCTAGAGTAATGTGAATTCGCTCATCGCCTCCCAACTCTTCCTCTTCGGATGGGTCGTAAACGAAACGACCACCTGCACGAGTGAAAGATGCCATAATCGGAGTGCTGCTCACTTGTAGTTTGTGATCTTCACCGACATCAAAGCGTTCTGCAGGTACGACCGCAGTTCTCAAAGCTGCAATAGCTGCAAGTCCACATGCATCGAAAATATTACCTTGGTCGGACATAACGTGAATGTCGATCATAACTCCCCAAACTTTCTCACCTGGGACAATGCACAAACTTTCCATGTCAATGCAATTTGATTCACGAATTCCTCGGTCAACGACACGGCTGAGTTCGATAGATTGTGGAGATGGGGGTCCTGGTTCGTATTTACGACCAGCAACTGGACGAAGTTCAGCACCGCACATCAAGGAACCTTGAGTTGGGCGGTCTGGCCATGGTGTGCGAAGTTCAAACTTAACACCAGCATAAACGATAGTTCCACCCATGACAACTTTTGCTGAACCTTCAGCATTGTATAGGCAGTTCGTTTCAAGGGTTATATCACGAGCATCCCAGCGGCCACGGCCGTCAAGACGTTGGTCTTCTTCAGCAAGACGAGCCAGTTCTTGGCGAAGCAAACTAGGAACGAGTTGAGCCATCAAGCCTCACCTCCTTCGTATCGCTTTTGCAAGGCTTCAACCATGATTTCATGAATTTCTTTTGCAGCCTTGAAGTTGTACTCCATAGCAAGATTGTATTCATCTGGTGAGAGGTCGCCGTCCATTTGCAGGAACGCAATCTCTCCAGTATTAGGAAGAATTCCAACTGGCAAATCAGCCTGACCGTAGTTGTCTTCTGCCTTGTCAAGGTCAAGAACGACTGTGTCCTCAATCTTTCCTGAAGCAACACCAACAATCAGGTCTCGCATTGGAATTCCAGCGTCCGCCAGGGCAACAGCTGCAGCAGTAATACCTGCACAGCGAGTACCTGCTTCCGCTGCTAGAATTTCAATCTCAACTCTAATCTTTGAGCGAGGGTAACGCTCAACAAGAACGACCGATTCTAGTGCCTCAGCAGTAACTTTGGAAATTTCTCGTGAACGGCGGTTAAACCCTGGACGAATTCGGTCCGAAGTGGAAAATGGAGCCATATTGTATCGAACATCAATAACTGCACGGTCCTGTCGCTGAATCTTTCTTGGATGTGCCTCCATGGGTCCGTAAACCGCTGCAACAGCAACATTCAGTCCGTGAGTGACCATAGCAGAACCATCTGCAGCAGGTAAGACACCTGCTTCAATTTTGACCGGTCGCATCTCATCCAGTTTTCGCCCATCAAGGCGTGAACCATCGTCTCGTAGTAGTTGTACATCTCCGTATCCGCCCATTAAGCATCACCTTTCTTTTCTTGTTCCATCTCTGCGAGAATCGCTTCGAATTCAGTAGTGTGACCCTTTTCAGCCACCATTTGTAGGGCTTTGCGAGCCCATGCAATTCCTTTAGAATCGCCATCAATCCATACACGGCCATTTTCACCGACCATAATACGGCAATCACATGCGTCGCGAAGACGCTGAAGAAGACTATTGTTGTCACCTCGCACACGGTCAATATGTTGAACAGGAATGCTTTCAACTGCACCTTGATTAAGGCGGCGCAATCCTACACCCTTCATAGTAAGGACAACATTGTGGCATTCATCCACTTCTTGAACACGGGCTAAAACAACATTTCCAACATCCATATGTTGGCGTGCTGCTCCAAATTCCACCTTCCATGGAGCAAGAGACATTGGGAGCAATCCTTGGAAAGCACCGTTGATATCCATGAACCAAAGGTTGTTGCGCACTTCCGCCACATTAGCGACGACAAGGTCACCTGAGCGAGGCATGTAAGCTGAGTGAATAGGATGAACAGACATTGTGTTGTTCTTTTCTTGAAGCCATCCAAGTTGGGTGGCAATCATTGTTTCTTGTTCGGTAATAATACCGCTTCCTGCACGCTTCCCGGCGGATGGCCCGATGGCCATACCCGGGGTCACGAGGCGCTGCTCGGCGCCGTTTTGACCTTGGGACATTCTTTTCTCTCCAAACACGGCGAAACGCCAACCCATGATAAAGCCCACCCTGTGCTCAGCAGGTTACATCATCACAATTCTTTGACTTCAGCATCCGAAGAACGGCGCATGACTTGGCCTATTAATTCCGGTTTCATGCCGGCAGGACACTCTATCACACATGCCCATGAACCGTCTTCCAACCACCCCTCTTTTTGCTGATAAGAGCGAAGGACTCGACTTACTCCTCCATAGGCTGAACCAGGTACTTTGAACGCGAGGCGAACCGATTCAAACGAAAGGGGAATCAAAGGTTTGAGCTTTGCAATAGCATCTTTGACCTGCTCTTCAAGCCGTTTAAACGGGTCGACCGAATACCTTGATTCATCCAAGGCAAGTTCAAGGCGGGTTTTTGGATGTGGAGATTTAGTTTTTGGATCAACGGCTTGGGAATGGATGTGATGAATAATTTGTTGGCGCATTTTTTCCACCATTGACTTACGTTGAGCGGTTGTGAGTTGTAGACTTCCCTTCTCAAGGATTACTTGTGCGATACTGATAATGTCTTGAGTACCAAAGATATTCTCAATGGCTTCCTCAGTCGGACGTTCCCCGCCTCTTGCATCATGAAATACCTCATCCATAGCGAAGAAATCGTCAGAATTCACTGAAGATGGGTCCGCTTTGAAATCATCGACGAGATAAGGGTCAACCAAAATCTCATAGCGCTTCCCTCCCTTTTCCATTCGTGCTAGGACGGCTGCATCAAGACTAACCATAGTGTTCCCTCATTCCTAGACTGTGACTGAGAGGGCATCAATGTGCCGCTTCATCATCAGTTGTCAAGTGGTTTTAAGCGGTCAATTTGCTTGTTCACGGCTGCACGGTCAAGAACTCTGTAGCCGTCTGTGTCGACAACAGTAACTTCAACTGCTTCACGATTCAATTCAGCATCGTTTGCAGAACGAAGAGCCTCCAAACCAAGTTTCATGGCCGCATTGAGAGTCATGTTCTCCTTCCAGTTATCTTCAAAGAATTCAATCACGGTATTTCGGCCACTGCCGATAGCTCCAGCATGGTATGATTGGTATGCTCCTGATGGGTCGGTTTCGTAAAGATGGATTCCGTTGTCATCAACCCCGCCAATAAGAAGAGCAGTTCCGAACGGCCTTGAACCACCGTATTGAGTGAATGATTGCTTGAAATCACAGATTTTCTTGACAAGGACATCAACAGGAACTGTTGCGCCATAGGTGATTCGGTTGACCTGTGCTTCAACCCGTGCACGAGCAACAAGTTGACGAGCATCTGCGACCAATCCAGAAGTAGCAATTCCAACATGGTTGTCAATCTTGAACATCTTTTCAATCGATTCAGGGATTATGAGGCGACTGATAATGCGCTTATCACACACAAGGACGACACCGTCTTTGAATTTCAGCCCTGCAGTAGTCGTACCACGCTTTACTGATTCTCGTGCATATTCTACTTGGAACAATCGTCCATCAGGGCTAAACGTAGTAATTCCATGGTCGTATCCTCTTCCGCTTGGTTGCATATTCATGACCTCTATTTCTTTCGTTTCGTTGACACTTTATGAGGATGCGGGTTAATTGGCATGAACTCATATCGCCTTCAACAGATGCTCCAAAACCCCGCCCCCTATCAACCCTCAGTTTGAGAACCATACTCATGAAGGTGAACTTCTTAGCAATGGTATGCGGGTCGCAATATTATCATCTGGCGGCAAGGATTCTGCTGCTGCATGGTGGTGGGCCTTATGCAAGGGTTGGACCATTGATTGCTTGGTTACTGTATCGGTCACAGGAGAAGATTCACCCATGTTTCAGATTCCTGGAACGCACCTAGTTCAACAACAAGCGTCCCTCGCAAACCTAGACTGGGTCAATGTAGAAACTTCAGGCAGTACGCCTGAGGACATTATTGATTTGGAGAAAGCATTGCAAGAACGAAAAATCGATGGTTTCGTGAGCGGTGCTTTGCGCTCTGATTATCAAAAATCTCGCTTAGAACGGATGGCTGAAAGGCTGGGAATCATAAGTTGGACACCACTTTGGCATCAAGATGGAGACGCACACCTTTCAGGCATGGTCGCCAACGGCTTCTCAATTATGATTACTGGAGTGAGTTGCGAAGGTTTGGATGATTCTTGGCTTGGAACTATATTGGACGAAACCAGACTAGCTGAACTTAGAAGTCTTGCTAAAAAGTACCGCTTTCACATTGAAGGTGAGGGCGGGGAATACGAAACATTGGTCCTAGGCGGCCCTCACATTGAAGGGTCGATGGATGTGACTCATACCAAGTACTGGGATGGCGTTCGTGGCCACCTTGATTTCACTTGATTGCATCTCTAGCGAGGGCAACACATTCGTCAACAAGTTCGCCCGAAACCCCAAGATGGTTGGCAGGGTCAAACATCGCTTCCAATTCTTCAGCCGAAAAAGCCGCCGAAATTGCTGGAGTGCGACTGCAAACATCGATCAATTCTTCTTTGTTTTCAACAGCAGTAAAAGATGCTTCGCGCAGAATTTCATGTGCTTCATCACGCGCAATTCCATGATTGACAAGGTCAATCATCACTTTCTCGGCCATCACTAAACCTCTCTGAGCCTTGATGTTCTCAAGACAACGGTCCGCATCGACCCACATGTTGGTCAAAACATCTCGTGTCTTTGCAATGACATCTTCGCAGAGGGCAGACCCATGAGAAAGGGTGAACCTCTCACTGCTTGAATTTGCCAAATCTCTTTCATGCCACAAAAGGGCATTTTCATAGGTTGGGATAATCATTGAACGGACTATCCGTGCTAGTCCAGAAGCATTTTCTGATTTGATAGGATTCTTTTTGTGAGCCATAGTTGATGATCCAACTTGCTTTTTGACATCAAATCCTTCCCCTGCTTCTTGTATTTCAGAGCGTTGAAGGTTACGAATCTCTTGAAGGATCTTCTCGCATGTTGCAGCAATATTAGCAAGCCATGAAACATATTCTATGTAACGATCACGACCAACAACCTGAGTTGTTGCCAAAGGCACACCAAGGCCCAAGTGGGTCAAAATAAGTCGTTGTAATTCACGGGCATTATCACCTTGAGCGGCTCCAGTTCCAACAGCTCCGAGAAACTTGCCAACAGCAATACGAGGTGTAGCCTCGTCAAGGCGAATTAATTGTCGTCGCAATTCATCAAGCCAAACCGCTGCTTTCAGACCAAAGGTGATAGGAACTGCTGCTTGACCATGAGTACGTCCAAGCATCACGGTATCCCGCTCTCGCTCAGCAACATCTGCACAAACTCCAATGAGAAGGCAAAGTTGTTCTCTTAACAATACAATGCTATCACGGAGTTGTAGCGCAACTGCGGTGTCCACAATGTCATTAGATGTAGCGCCAAGGTGGATGCACCAACCTGCCTCTCCTGCGGCTTCAGCCATAGCTTTTGTAAGTGCCATGATATCGTGACGAGTCTCTGCTTCTATTTCCGAAACACGCTCTTTCGTAACAGAGGTGGGGTTGGCGATTGATTCAACAATCTTGTAATCGACTTCTGAAACACGTCCAAGTTTCATATGTGCCCAAATAAGAGCCCTCTCAACTTCCAACTGGCGTTCATGACGTCCAACTTCAGACCAAATGTGTTTGAACTCTTGACAGCCGTAGCGATAATCCAATGGGCAGAAGGCCATGTTTATCCTCCGTACGACTCCATTCATCAACATTCCCGTTCACCATGATGGTGAAATCAAGGGCAATGAAAACTTTAAGCCGGAGTTTTGGTAACTACAGGACTCATAACAGAGCGAATTAAAATGAGGGCAAGTCCAGTAGATAAGACGAAGAAAATTCCGACATAATTGGAGATATTATACCACATCATTGCGACACCAATAAGGGAACCATAAGCAACAATTTGACAAACAGCAGATGCCCAATGCAAACGAACTTTACGAGTATCACTGAGTTGGTCTTCATGCTCAAGAAGGAATGTGTAGATTAGAAAATATATTGATTGGAATGGAAGTGAGACAGCGATTATCGTAAGGGCGACCTCCCGAATAGCAGTTGGGTTGTTTTCCTGCTCAATGCCTTGAAACAGCATAAATGCGGTGTTGGTTCCAAGCAGAGCAGCCATTATGGTCCAGCGCTTATCTTGGGAAGATGTTCGCGATTCAACATTTACAGAACCGTCATCCATGGAGCCGGTCAAGTGCATCATGGTTTGATGTTATCGCAAAAAATTGCGCCAAGAAGCCGTTCTTCAACACCATCAAAGATTGCGGAGCAAACGAAGAATTGTTCCCGTGACGGCGGCGACAATGAGCAAGAGCACCATCATTGCGACGGGGCCGTACTGATTCTTATCGCCCAAGGCTGTTCCAATGAAGCCATCTCGTTGAAGGGCTTCAGCAAAACTTCCTGCCTCTTCAAACTCAGGGAGAGGTCTTCGCGGTATTCGCTCTCCTTTACGAACATCTCCGGGCATAATACGTCGTTGAGCGCATAGGTCATAGGCCTTGCTCATCCGTTTGCATGAAACACAAGACTCATTCACCCTTGGCTTTTGTCAATACATATGAAGCGATGTGCATTCGAGGTAGAAGGGAAGAACATTCACTTCGCTGTTGAAGGAAGTACAGGTGGTACGAGTTTTGGTCTGCACCTTGCAGCCGACACAATAGCAAATGGTGGGCGAGTGTTATGGGCATCCAGCGACCTTCCTGATGGAACGAGGTTTTCACAACTTTTTGCACATTTATCGTTGGTTGAATCATCTCGCTTCCATGCGATGAATTTTGGTGGTAAATTTGAACGGGCAATTGATGCCATGATAGAAGCAGCGCTCGGCCTACCCAGTGTCAAACTCGTTGTGTTAGACGATTGGTGTGGCAATACTGGACGAATTCCATCTAGCCTCGTATCCGAAGTTAAGCGACTTGCTGATGATTCGGGCTCTGAAATTACAATTCTCCTTCTATCAAAAGGAAGTGCTGATGCAAGTGGAAAAAATGATGACCCGATCATAGCCCGTGGTGAAAAAGCAATGACTGAAGCAGGATTTGAAACTTGGAAAATGTGGAGACGGAAAGAGGGCGGGGCGCGGACAATTACGACAGAAAGCGCAACACTTGAGGTCGTGATAAACGACTCAGGATTCCATTTCTAAGGCTTCGTCTTCATCTTCGCCGAGAAGATCAGCCATCTCATTGAGTGCATCCTCATCGGGTTCATCAAACTGCTGAGGGTTGCGAGCGCCACCAGCAAGTTCATCCTCACCAGCGACTTTCGGAGCAGAACTATCCATCATTTCCGCACGGTTATCCATAGCCCTACGAGAAATAAACCAAACCATGACAGCCAATGTGAGTATTGCAACGAGATAGGCGATGTTTCTAGTCGTATCAGGTTCCATAGCATACGCTGAAGGTGGTGTCTTTTCATTGTTGCGAACAAAAATAGAAGGTTATGCTCTATTTTCTGGCCACGAAAGTGGTCGTGAAAGGTGTCTTCTGGAAGAAGCAGGTGGTTCAACCCAACCCGAAAACGGTGGTTGTGATGGAACGTCATCCCACTTATCTTCACAGCGTATTTTACAACTAGGGCACCTCAATCCTTGGTTTCTACCCATGCTTTTCATTCTTTGACCGCATTCAGAGCACTGGGGGCGTTGCTTTTTCCTTGCATTCCATGCTACAACACGTAATTGCTCCAAGTGATGGGAACCATCCGTATGTTGAAGACCTCTCATTTCCACACTATCACCGACTTGCAACCAACGAGCCAATTGATTCACTGGCCCGCCTTCACCAAATGCAATCCATTCTCCTTTTGAGGTGATGATACGTGCATGTTTTCGGCTCGAATCCACCACCACCTCTTGCACCACTGCAAGTGATGATGGGGGTAAGTGGTCACCAGATGCTTGATTGGTCTTGAAAGTGCGACAACCAACCGATGCTTCTGTTTCTTTTGACTCAAGAAGAAATTCAAGGGCTTTTGCGGCCCCTTCTCTCGTAGTCGCACGAATGCCACAAAGAACAGGAGATAGACCGCGGGGTGCGATGAGTGACGCTCCACTGCGTGGATCTCTTGATAGAAATGTATCTTCCCAAGCATCAATTTCATTCAGTCTTGTTGAGCAAACTTTCCGAGGTTCGCTCGCCAACACTTCAGCCCTCCAAGCAATAGCTTCCCATGTCGCACAGTTTTCTCTCCAAGCGATAGCAGCAGTAGCCCCAATCATACCATAACCTCCCCAAGATTTGGTCGCTTGCGGAACTTCGTCAATGTCAACATGACTTTGAACAGCAGCCCAATATAGCGATTCATCTGGTTGCTCATCAAACCAAACCATTCCAGGGGTCCGAGGGCACTTGAGGCCTGTCTGAGTGGTGAGACG